>WLNG01000139.1 GCA_009699915.1 Actinomycetota bacterium | reverse complement strand
TCGAGCGTGCCGCCGGCGACGGCGGCGGCGTGTTGGTCGTGGTCGACGGCGTCTTCTCGATGGAGGGCGACCTCGCGCCGATCCCGCAGATCGCCGATCTCTGCGCGAGCCACGGCGCGCGGCTCCTGGTCGACGAGGCGCACGGCGCCGGCGTCCTCGGCCACCGGGGTGCCGGCGCGGCCGAGCTGCTCGGGGTCGAAGACCGCGCGGACCTGCGCGTCGGGACCTTCAGTAAGTCGCTGGCCGCCTGCGGCGGGTTCGTGGCAGGACCGGCCGACGTCATCGACTTCCTGCGCGTCCAGTCACGGGCCTACCTCTTCACGGCCTCGGCGGTGCCGGCGGCCGTCGGCGCGACCCTCGCAGCGCTGCGAATCCTGCGCTCCGACGAGGGGCCCGGACTGCTCTCAGCCGTGCTCGACAATGCATGGGCGCTGCGCGACGGGCTTGAGGAGCTCGGATTCTGCGTCGTTCAGCCCCAGCAGGTCTCCGGTCCACACGCGCAGCTGGACGCGCCCGGAGTACGCGACGGGACGATCGTCACGCCGATCATTCCCGTGGTGGTCGGCGACGACTGGAAGGCGGTGCTCCTGTGGCGCGCGCTCTTCGACGCGGGCGTCTTCGTCAACACCGCGCTGCACCCGGCCGTCCCGCCCGGCGGGGCGCTGCTGCGCACGAGCGTGATGGCGACACACGACGCGACCACGATCGGACGCGCGCTGGAGATCTTCGCCGCCGTCAAGCAGGACTTCGAGGCCGAACACGGCCCGCTCCCGGGCCCCGGCGAGCACTGACCCGAACGGCTCGCGCCGCGGGACGAATTGCGCGCTCTGAGCGCGCAATCCGTTGTCAGACCGTTGACGGTTCGGTCGCGAATTTCATAGCCTGCGGAATCCGCTGACGCGGTGCCCCGGATGAAGGTTCTCCAGCGGCCCAGCGCGACTCCCACGAGTCCGCTGCCGGCCCGGAGTTGCCTCCGAAGGAGCGGCCGGGCACGCACCACGTCAGCCGGCAGGACCATCGCCCGAAACCGCGACAGACCACCCTTATCCGGGTGGAAGGAGACTCAATGGCCTCGACAGCAACGATCACAACCGCGCCCCAGCATCTCCAGGCCCTGGAGCGCGCGAATGCCGTCCGTCTCGCCCGCGCAGCGCTCAAGCGCGCGATCACCTCGGGTGAACTGCGCGTCGGACAGGTGGTGCTGGAGTGCCCGTGGGAGGCCGAATCGATGACCGTCGCCGACCTGCTCGCCAGCCAGCGGCGCTGGGGCGCCACCCGCGTGCGGCGCTTCCTTCAGGCGATCCCGATGTCCGAGACGAAGACCGTCGGCACGCTTACCGACCGCCAGCGCGCGGCCGTCGCCGAACTGCTCGGTGAGGTCCCGGTCGCAGCGTAGATCTCAAGCTCAGCTTGACGTTGAGCGCTAGACGAGCCGCAGCTTATGTGGCGGCGCAAAGCTCGAGGATGTGCCCGTCCGGATCGCGCAGGTAGAGCGAGGCAAGCCCGCCACGCACGAGCACGTCGCTCGTCTCCACCTCGCGGCCCCGGAGATATTCGCGCCAGGCAGTGAGTTCATCGGCGGAGCCGACGGCGAGAGCGATGTGGTGGGTCCCGCCCCGCCCCTCGCTCGCCTCCGGCATACCCGGGTACTCCAAGAAGGTCAACAGCGTCCCCGGAGTCCCCTGAGGATCGGCGGCGAACCAGAAGTGCCGCGCCCCCGGGTCATCGTCGTTCGAAGCCCGCAGCCAGAGCGCAAGCCCCAGGGTGTCGCGATAGAACGCCGCGGTTCGCTCAAGGTCGCCGCTGATCAGCGTGACGTGATGCACGCCCGTGATCCGCATGCGGCCGATCGGGTTCCCAGAGCTGTCGGCCGCTTGCGTCACACGACGTATGAAATCAGGCGCGCCAGTCCGCACCGCCGCTGCGGCGCCGGAAGAGGGCGCGCATCGCCGGGAAGACCAGTGCGAAGACCGCCGCCGCGATGGCAAGAACGATGATCTTCGACGGCTGTACGAGCGCCGCGACCGGAGCCGCAACCGCGGCGGCAGCCAACGCCGCGATCAGGAGGCTGTGCGAGCGATAGCCGGCCAGATGCTCGCGCAGCGTCAGCTCGATCGTGGCGAGCGTCACCAGCGTCAGCCCAAAGGCGAGCAGCAGCCCACGCGAGCCGCCGTGCCCCAGAATGCCGACGAGCAGCACGATGATGCCGACGAACATGCAGATCTCGGTAAGCGGCACCGGATGCCATGGGGCCTGCGGAAGATCGGCCGGGCGCGTGCGCCGGACAACTGCCGGACGAGCCGGCACGGGCACCTGAGGATCGCCATCGCGCGCGGCCTCCGCATCCCGCCCGCCGACGGGCGTCGAGAGCGGCGTGCTCCTGCGGCCGCGCCTGCCCATCTCAGCGTGTGCTTTCGGCTGCCACGGTCGCGAGTCTACCCCGGCTCTCGAGCCTGTCGAGCAGGGCAGCGAGCTGACCCACCGACAGTTCCCCGACCGATGTCGCTCCGAGCTTGCCACCCGGGAGCAGCTGGGTGACCTGCGGACAGACGGCGACCCCGTACAGGTTGCCGAGCACCGCGTCGCGGTCATGGGCGACCGGCAGCGACCAGCGGCGGGAGACCACCAGATCGCGCAGATTCCGGCGGCTCCCGCCGAGCGCGATCGCCGCGATGCGCACCCCCGGGTGCTTTGCCGCCAGCGCATCGAGTCGATCGACCTGGCGCACGCAGCGATCCTGCGATGCCGTGAAGAAGACGAGCACGGCGGGCGACCCGGCGACCAGATCGCAGGAGCGCAGCACGCCGGCGCCGCGCACGTCGCAGGCGGCGACGGCGCCCGCGGCCCCCTGACCGGCCCGGCGCGCGACGTTGACGTCACCCTCCGGCCCCGTCAGCGCGAGCGGCGCGGCGAACGGCGCCATCGCGCCGCCGAGCGGTGGCCCCGTCGAGGACCCGCCCTGGGTGCGCAGTCCATTCACTACGACGACGACCAGCAGGAGGATCCCGGCCAGCGCCAGCATGATCCGCGGCAGGCTCGAACGGCGTCCTCGCTCCGCCGGGGGCTCCTGGGAGCCGCCTGGATCCTGCGCAGGTACCTCCTGCGGAAGCTCGCCGAAGCTCAGCGGACCGCTCACGGTGAAGGAAGGCGGGAGCCGGGTGCGGTCGCGGGGCGCCGGCGCAGCGCGCGTGGTGCGCGAGCCGCGCCCTCTGCCATGACGAGTACGGCTGGCAACACGATCAGCACGCCGACCAGTGCGACCACGAGGTCGAGCACCGTCACGATGCCGAAGTCGCGCAGCATCCGGATGTCCGACACGGTCAGCACGGCAAAGCCCGCGATCGCGGTCGCCCCGGATGCGGCGACCGCCCTGCCGGTCGACCGGTACGTGCGGCGCAGTGCCTCGTCCGGCGCGTTGCCGGCGTCGCGCTCGGCCCGATAGCGCTCGCTCAGCAGGACGGAGAACTCGGTGGCGATCGCGATCACCAGCGCCGACAGCATCACGGAGAGTGGGTTCAGTGGGATCCGCGTCACGAACACCGCCAGCGCGGCCCACCCGGTCGCGAGCACGATCGGGATCAGCGGCAGCAGCGTACGCCGGAGACTGCGCAGCGCCGCAAGCAGGACGGCGGCAACGAGCAGCAGGCCGATCAGCATGGTGAACAGCCGCCGCCACGGGGAGGCGATCCGGTCGTTGGCCTGCGCGGCCAGCACCGGAAGACCGGCGAGGCGTGCACGCACCCCGGCGGGAGGATCAAGGCGCCGCTCCATCGTGTCTAAGACCTGGAGCTGGCGCTCCAGCGGCATGAGGCGCAGGCCGAACGAGAGCGCCGCGGTCCTGCGGTCTGGGGCGATGACATTCTGGGAGAAGTACACCGGCACCGCGTCAAGCAGCCCTTCGACGCGCTCCCGCGAGGAGAGCGAGGCCTTCGTGGTGAAGAGGTCCGGCAGCGAGAACGCCGGGCAGAGGTCAGATCTGCCGCAGCCGGCCTTCTCCGAGTAGCGCAGCTCACGCAGGATGCGCCGCTGGTACCCGGTCATCCAGGTGACCACCTTGGGATCGGTGAGGTTCGCGCCCTCGACCAGCACCGTGACCTCCCCGCCGACGCCGCTGACCCGCTGAAGATCCTGCAGGTCGCTCAGGGCGCGCAGATCCTGTGGGACGAGCCGCTGGATGTCCGACTCCACACGCGTGACCGGATCCAGCGCCCAGCCCGCGACGGCCAGCATCGCCGCGAGCGCGAGGGTGAGGGCCGGCCGGGCCAGCGCGCCGCGCAGCGTGGCCCGCGCAGCGCGCCCTGAGCCTCGCACCAGCGCGCACCATGCGCGCGAGCCGGTGATGATCTCCCCCGCGCCGCGCCAGGCGGCCCCGACCTCCGAACCGAGAGCCCCCAACCCAGCGAACCGCCGCGGCGCGCGGCGCTCCGCAAGCGCCTGGACCGCGACACCGAACGTCAGCGCGACGACGAGCGCGATCACGATCCCCGCGACGAGCAGGATGCCGAAGTTGCGCACCATCGGAACCGGCGAGCCTGCCAGCACAAGGAATCCCGCGGCAGTCGCGGCGGCAGCGAGCACGATCGTCGGGGCGCCCCTGACCCCCGCCTCCCGGGCGGCGACCGCGGCCGTTGCGCCGGTCT
>WLNG01000138.1 GCA_009699915.1 Actinomycetota bacterium | reverse complement strand
TAGCTGGAGTGTTCTTCGGCGTGCGCGCGCCAAGCTGACAGCTCATCTTCCCCCCAAAGGAGTTCTTCAGGATGATTCCCCGCAAGACACTGACGACCGGCATCGTGGCCCTCGGCCTGATCGCCGCGATCCCCGCCGTTGCCTCAGCCGCCCCTCGCGACAGCGATCATGACGGCCTCTCCAACCGCGCCGAGCGCCGGCTCGGAACGAACCCGCGCAAGGCCGACACCGACAGCGACGGCCTCAAGGACGGCCGCGAAGTCCGTCTGCGCACCAACCCGCGCAGGGCCGACAGCGACAGAGACGGCCTCAGCGACGGCCTCGAGGTCGGCCAGGGGAGCAACCCGCGCCGCGCAGACAGCGACGGCGACGGCCTGCGCGACGGACGCGAGGCCAAGGGTACGGTCGCAGCTGTCGGCGCCGATTCGGTCACGATCACCCGTCGGGACGGCAGCCAGACGACCTTCGCCGTCACCGCGCAGACGCGCCTTCGCGTTCCCGACCGCGACGCGAGCGGCACCATCACGCTCGCCGATGTTCAGGTCGGCGATCGCGTCGAGCTCCATCTGGCGACCGACGGCACCACGGCGATCGCCCTGAAGGTCGAGCGCAACCATGGGCGCGACGACGGCGCCAACGAGGTCAAGGGCGTGATCTCAGCGATCGGAGCCGATTCGGTCACGATCACCCATCGGGATGGCAGCCAGGTAACGCTCTCCGTGAACGCGCAGACGCGCCTTCGTGCCCCCGACCGCGACGCCAGCGGCACGATCACGATCGCTGACCTTCAGGTCGGCGATCGCGTTGAGGCGCACGTCGGTTTGGGCGGCTCGGTCGCAACGCGGATCGACGTCAAGGTCGCGCATGGCCCCGGACACCCCGAGGGGGGATCGCAGGACATCGAGGGGACGATCTCCGCAGTCGGAGCTGACTCGGTGACGATCACCCTCCGCGACGGCAGCCAGACGACCGTGGCCGTGACCGCCGAGACCGAGCTGAAGGCCCCGGACCGCGACGCGAGCGGCACCGTCACGCTCGCGGACTTCCAGGTCGGCGATCGCGTTGAGGCGCACGTCGGAGTCGACGGCACCACCGCGACCAAGCTTGAAATCGAGGACTGATCCCGTCCCTCATCGCTGCGGGGGTAAGCCCCCGCGGCGATGAGCAGTGGGTGACCCTGACGGCGAGGATCGGCGTTTTCCGTGCAGGAGAAAGCAGATCCTCACGTAATCTTCAGGTTCAGGCGGTGTAATCCGATACTGACCGGGTAGTTCAATGTCAGATCGAGCTGTTTCGGACGACCGCAATGCATGAAGCGCGGGACGGCGATGTGCCCTACGCCGACCCTCGACTTCGCCCGTCAGGCCTCTATCTCCCAGGAGATGCGGTCATCTACGGGGGGCGAGGTTGCACGCGCAACGATTATGGGCTAAAATCCGACTTTGGATATCGGATATATGGAAACCACACTGAACATCACTACGAACCTTCCCGACGAGATCCGCGAGCCGTCAACGGTCGCCGATCCCGTCGATCAGCTGCTGCGCCGGGCCGCTCAGTATCGGCTGCTGCGCCCGCATGAGGAGCTTGAGCTCGCCAAGCGGATCGAGCGCGGCGACCTGCGCGCGAAGGAGCTGCTCATCAACTCCAATCTGCGCCTCGTCGTCTCCATCGCGCGCCGCTACCAGGGCCTCGGCCTCGGCATGTCGGACCTCGTGCAGGAGGGCATGATCGGCCTCATCCGCGCCGCGGAGAAGTTCGACTGGCGCAAGGGCTTCCGCTTTTCGACCTACGCGACCCTCTGGATTCGCCAGGCGATCCAGCGCGGGCTGGACAACACGGCCCGCACCGTCCGCCTGCCCGCGAACGTCGCCCAGCAGACCCGCAAGGTCGATCGCGTCGCGGCCGACCTTGCCGCCAAGCTCGAGCGCGACCCGACCGCCGAGGAGATCGCCGCCGAGACCGGATTCGAGCCGGACGAGGTCGAGCGGCTGCGCAAGCTCGACTCGCGCCCCGCGAGCCTCGATGCCCGCGTCGGCAACGAAGACTCCGCCACGCTCGGTGAGCTGCTCGACAGCAACGCCCCCACGCCTGAGGACGAGGTCGGCCGTGACGACGTCGAGCGCCAGATCGATCTCGCGCTCGGCGAGCTGCCGGCCGAGGAGCGTGCCGTCATCAACCTGCGCTTCGGCCGCCATGGCGAGCCGCCGCATACGGCCGCTCAGACCGGCCGCCGTCTGGGCGTAAGCACCGCCGAGGCCCAGCGCCTCGAGCAGCGTGCACTCACCCGCCTCGCGCGGCTCGACCGCGTCGCGGCGCTGCACGAGGCCGCCTGAACCACGCGGTCCGCGCGGCCGCCGTCACCGACTCTTCCGAGGGCCCGCCAACGCGGGCCCTCGGCAATTCAGCCGCGAACGGTGATCGCCACCTCCCGCGAGCGACCTTCCGCGAAGGGATGGTCGGGGTGCGGGGCGACCCGTAGGCGGAAGCGGTAGGTGACGGTGGACCCGACCGTCGCGGTGAAGCGGTATGAGGCGTACCACCAGCCGTAGCGATCGCAGCGCAGCCCCTCGGTGCGCACCGGCTGCCAGCGCCCTCGCAACGGGTTGTAGCCCTGCAACTCGAGCTCGCGACCGGCGGCGGGCAGGTGTCCTCCGAGCACTCGGCCGTGGAACCGTGCCGTCTCACCGTTGCGCAGCACGGTGCGGTCGACGGCGATCGTCGCCTGTGCCGGCACGATCACCCTCATCTGCGGGCTGACCGCTCCGAGGCTGATCTCGCCCGCCGGGACGACGAGTCGCAGTCGGCGGCTCGGGCCGCTTCCCGCAGCGATGCGCAGACGGCCGTCCGCCTGCGTGCGTGCACTGCGAACGACCCGCCACTCGCCCGCGCCAACACGCTCCGCAAGCCGGACTGTCCGCCCCGCGACCGGATCGCCAGAACGATCGAGCAGCCGTCCCTCGACAATCACTGGGGTGCCGACCGGCAGCGTGGCGGTCGCAGCCCCCGCATTGGGCCCCGCCAGCCCCGCGGCGAGTCGCAGGCCCGTACGCAGCGGGAGCTGCAAGGTGGCCCGCCCCGAACGTCCTTCCCAGCGGTCAACCGCAGCGCTGTTGCCGGCGCAGTCGGTCAGCTGGAGGCGCACCTGATACCTACCTGCGGCGAGCCGGTCATCGGGGATCGTCGCCGAGACCGCTCCGGCCGCAGCGGTCGCGTCAAACCGGTGCCACGTCACGGTGCCGGCCCGGCGCAGCATGAGCCGGGCGGCGGCGATGCAGCCCTCGTCCACCGTCGCTGTCAGGCGGCGCGGAGCTTCATCGGAGAGCGGCAGCAGACGACCCTCCGGAGCGTGGCGGTCCACCCGGACCGTCAGCGACGCGGGATCGCTCGCGTTGCCCGCCGCGTCGTAGGCGCGCACGGTGAGGACGTGAATCCCGTCATCGGCGATCGTGATGTTCGCCCGCGGGCCGAGGCGCCGAACCAGCGGTTCGTCATCAATCCGAATCTCCAGCGACCCGCCGTCCATCCCGGAGAGCCCATCTTGGTCGCGTGCCTGGGCAGTCACCACCGCGGCGCGGCCGAGCCACTGCTCGCCGCCGGCGAGACCGGCGCCTGCGAGGACGACCGCCGGCGCCGTTCGGTCGACGCGCACGAGCGCGGAGGCAATCGCCCCGGGGACCCCCGCGCCGCTGATCGCGCGGACCCGAACGACGGTCACTCCCTCGGGGAGATGCTCCAGACGCGCCTGGGCTCGCGGGCCGGGGAGCGCCGCGACAGAGCCGGGATCCCCGTCGCCGGTGACCAGGGCGTAGCCGTCGACCCCCGATGGACCGGTGCCCTGCGCGGGCGCCAGTGAGAGCGACAACGGCGCACGCGCCGCGGTCCAGCCGGCGGGGAGCTCGACCTGCGGCGCCGGTGGGACGGTGTCATCGAAGCGGATCGGATCAGACCACGGCCCTGGCGCTCCGGAGCGCAGCGCGTCCGCCCCAGTCAGGCGCAGGCGCCAGATCCCTGCTGCGGGAATCTGGATGGCGAGCTCCGATGGAGCGCCGGGGATCGTCGCGGCCGCGCACGGGTCCCCGGACTGCGGGCAGAGCTCCCAGCTGAGCGACTGCACCCCGGATCCGCCATCGCCGTCTCGAACATCCACGGTCACGTGGATCATCGGGTCGCTCCTCCAGGCCTCGCCGCCCACGATCTGCGGCGCTGCTGCGGTCGGAGCGACATTGTCGATCGCGACCGGCACCCGCTGGACCGTCTCGTTCGCCCCCGCGTCGAGCGCCCGGACCAGGAGGTCCTGCGGGCCATCCGGGAGTCTGCCTGTGTCGATCTCGACCTCCTGCGTGACGGCGGCAGGGCAGGGCGCCATTGCGAAGACATCGCAGGGCAGGTCGCGGGCCGCGAGCCCGAGCCCGCTGCCGGAGACCGAGACACGGCGCACCCCGGCCCCGTCATGGGCCTCGAACGAGAGTCTGCGCACCCCCTCGATCCAGCCGCCGGCGAGCGCCGTGCCAGCGACGGCGGAGATCGATGGCGGTAGGTCATCGCGCACGTCGATGACCGCGGCGCGCAGCGTCGTCGCAGCGTGGATGCGATCGCGCTGGCACCCTGCCGATGCCTGACAGAACACGGCCAGCTGGAGCGACGAGGCACCG
>WLNG01000137.1 GCA_009699915.1 Actinomycetota bacterium | reverse complement strand
GCTACCCTGCGTGGTCGTCGACGTTCGATTCGAGAGGAACCCGTGGCTGTACGACTGAGGCTCACCCGTGTGGGCGGCAAGAAGAACCCGATCTGGCGCGTCGTCGTCGCCGATCAGCGGTCCCCGCGCGACGGGCGCTTCATCGAGGTCGTCGGTCACTACAACGCCCAGACGGAGCCGTCGACGATCTCCCTCGATGAAGAGAAGATCCGTCACTGGCTGGCCAAGGGCGCCCAGCCGACCGCTCAGGTGCGCCGCCTCATGCGCATCCGGGGCATCACGGCCTGAAGTGACGTCGATGCGCGAGCTGCTCGAGTATCTCGCGCAGTCGCTGGTCGATGATCCCGACGCCGTGAGCGTCGAGGAGTTCGACGAAGGGGACGGGACCGTCGTGCTCGAACTCTCCGTCGGTGAGGGTGACTACGGCAAGGTCATCGGTCGTGGCGGACGAACCGCCAAGGCGCTGCGCACCGTCGTGAAGGCCGCTGCGGTCCACGAGGATCGCCGCGTGGTCGTCGACATCGTCGACTGACGGTGGAGGGCTCTGAGGCGATTCCCGAGTGGCTCCCCGCGGGCCGCGTCGGACGTCCTCACGGACTCGACGGCAGCTTCTACGTCACGCGTCCCCGCAGTGGGCTGCTCGGGGAGGGTGTGCGCCTGAAGGTCGGCGACCGCGAGACGCGGATCGTCCGCCGGGCCGGCACCGATGCGCGCCCGATTCTGCGCCTGGAGGGGTTTGACCGCCGCGAAGTGATCGAGGGTCTGCGTGGTGCCGATCTGCTGGCGCCGCGCGGCGAAGCGCCCGCGCTCGGCGAAGGCGAATGGTGGGCCGAGGAACTCGAGGGCTGTCGGGTTATCGACGGCGATGTCGAGGTGGGGAGGGTCCGGCGGCTGCTCGCGCTCCCGTCCTGCGAGGTGCTGGAGGTCGAGCGCCCCGACGGCGCCGAGCTGCTCGTCCCGATGGTGCGCGACGCGATTCGGCGCGTCGATCCGCAGGCTGGCATTGTGGACGTCGACCTCGTCTTTCTCGGCGAAGCGTCAGGATGAGCCTGTGCAGCTCGACGTCGTCACGCTCTTTCCGCAGTGGTTCGACTGGTTCCGTGGTCAGCATCACGTCGCCAAGGCTCTCGAGGCCGGCCACGAACTGCGGGCGCTCGACCTGCGCGAGCACACGCCGCTTTCCGGCGGCCAGGTCGACGACACCCCCTTCGGCGGCGGGGCCGGCATGGTGCTGCGCGTCGACGTGATGGACCACGCGCTGCAGGCGTTCTACGCGACCGATCCGGTGGAACTCTGCAAAGAGCGTCGCGTGATCGCGCTGACTCCGGGCGGCAGGATGCTCGACGACGGGCTTGTCGATGAACTGGCCGCCGAGCCTGCCGTGACGCTGCTCTGCGGGCGCTACGAGGGCTTCGATGAGCGCATCGTCCAGCACTTCTGCAGCGATGCAGTGTCGATCGGCCGGTATGTGATCGCCGGCGGCGAGTTGGCGGCGATGGTCCTCTGCGATGCAGTGCTGCGCAAGCTCCCCGGGGCGCTCGGACATGCGCAGTCGGCGACCGAGGAGTCCTTCAGCGCGGCGCTTGGTGGCGACCCGGAGTACCCGCACTACACCCGTCCGGCCGAATACCGCGGCTGGGCGATCCCCGACGTGCTCCTGTCCGGCCATCACGAGGAGATTCGTCGCTGGCGGCGTGCCCGCAGCCGCGAGCGCGGGGCTGCCGAAGCCTAGAGTCGCCGGACCGGGGGCGCACCGAGGCCTGACGGACGCTATCCTCACCGCTCGCGCGCAGCTCCTCGCCGGACTCGTCGTCCGCCCGCAGGCCAACGTCACTGCGCCCATATCCGCCATGAGCACTGTCATCGAAAACCTCGAGCGCGCCCAGCTGCGCCGCGTCCCTGACTTCCAGCCTGGCGATCGCGTCAAGGTCCACTTCCAGGTCGTGGAGGGCACGCGCCGCCGCACCCAGATCTTCGAGGGCGTCGTCATCAAGCGCCAGGGCCACGGAGCTCGCGAGACCTTCACGGTGCGCAAGCAGTCTTTCGGCGTTGGTGTGGAGCGGACATTCCCGGTGCACTCGCCGAAGATCGAGCGGATCGAGGTCGCTGCACGCGGAGAGGTCCGCCGCGCGAAGCTCTACTACCTGCGCGATCGTGTCGGCAAGCGCGCTCGTGTGCGCGAGCGCCGCTACATCGGTCCGGAAGAGATCGTCGAGCCGGGTCTGTTGCACGAGGAGCCTCAAGCCGAGGAGCCGCCTGCGGAGCCGGAGGCCGAGTCGGTCGAGACGGCTGAGGCCGAGGTCCCCGCGGTCGAGGCTGATGCGCCTGCCGAGCCGGATGCGGAGGTCCCCGCTGAGCCCGAGGCGGAGGCGCCTGCCGATCCGGAGGCCGAGGCTCCCGTTGAGGAGTCCGAGCCCGAGCCCGAGCCCGAGCCGGAAGCCGAAGAGCAGGCGTGACCGACGAGGCCACCGGGCCGGTGGGCGAGAAGTCGGCCCGCAGGTCTGGCCGCGGCTCGTTCATCGAGCTGATCGTCATCGTCGCGGTCGCCCTCGGTCTGGCGCTCCTCATCCAGGCCTTCATCATCAAGCCGTTCCGCATCCCGAGCGAGTCGATGGTCCCGACGCTGCAGATCGGACAGCGCGTGCTCGTCAACCGCGTTGGCACGCACTTCGGCGATCCGAGCGTCGGCGATGTGCTCGTCTTCCATCCGCCGACCGGCGCCGTCAGCGATGGGCCGCAGTGTGGTGAGACCCCCAAGGATGGGGCTGCCTGCGCGAAGGCCGTCCGGACGGAGGCGAAGGAGAACTTCATCAAGCGGGTCGTCGGCGGCCCCGGCGACCGGATCGCGATCCGTCGCGGCCGCGTGATCCGCAATGGCAAGCTCGCCGATGAACCCTTCGTGTACCCCACCTGCAGCACCGGTGATGGGGCCGGCTGCGACTTCCCCGTGGCGATCACGGTTCCGCCCGGGCACTACTTCATGATGGGCGACAATCGTGGCCAATCCGACGACAGCAGGTTCTGGGGACCGATCCCCAAGGACTGGATCATCGGCGGAGCCTTCGCCACCTACTGGCCGATCAAGCGCATCGGATTCCTCTGATCCTGCGGCGCCGCTTCCGCTGCGCGCCGCAGCCCGCTCGTCGCGCCGCGGCTCCGCCGGTCGGCGCCTGATCTCCTTCGATCGCTCGCTCGGCGTGCGCTTCGTCGCCGGTGCCGACGAGGCGGGCCGTGGCTGTCTCGCCGGCCCACTGGTGGCCGCTGCCGTATTGCTCGATCTGGAGGCGCTCGGCGCGGCGCAGGTTCGTGCGCTCGCCGCGCTCAACGACTCCAAGCAGCACGGCGAGGTCGGCCGTGAGGCGCTCTATCCCGTGGTGCTGGCGAATGTTGCGCGCGCCGCCGTCATCTCCCGCAGCCCGCGCAGCATCGACGAGCGCGGTCTCCATCGGATGAACCTCGATGCGCTGCGCGAGGCGCTGCTCTGCGTCGCACGGCCTGGGTGTCTGTGCCTCGTCGATGGCTTCGAGGTCGCGGAGATGCCCTTCGAGCAGCAGGCGGTGGTCCACGGTGATGCGACCAGCGCGGCGATCGCAGCCGCCTCGATCCTCGCCAAGGTCACGCGCGACCGCTTCATGCGGCGAGCAGCAGAGCGTCATCCCGGCTGGGGATTCGAGGAGCACTTCGGCTATTCCACGCCGAGCCATCGCGCCGCGATTCTCGAGCGGGGAGTCTCACCACTGCACCGGATGTCGTTCCAGTCGACGGCTTATCAGCAGCTCGCGCTCTAGCTGTCGCCGAGAGGGCGGTACCGCGGCGCATTCTCGCGGTGGATTCGCAACCGTAGGGCGCTTGACGAATCCGGCCCGATTTCGCCCGCTGGCCCCGCTCGCAGCGCTGGTTCAGCTCGTGCTCGCCGCCCCTGCTGCGGCTGACGTCGATCCCTGCGTTCAGGCCGAGTGGACCGGGCTGCGCTGCCCGGACCTCGCCATGACGGCGCCTGCTGAAACGGCGATCGACTCCTTCTATGGGAGGCGGGTGCTGCGCACGACCTCGTCGATCGACAGCGTCGGAGCCGGGCCGATGGAGATCGTCGGCCGCAAGTACGCACCGCTGCTGATACACGCTCAGCAGCGGATCTACAAGGTCGATGGGGGATCGATCCTCTTCAAGACGCACGCGACCATCCGCTTCAAGCGGATTCCCGGCCAGGGCGGATACTGGAAGCTGCGTGACGCGGCGCGCATGGAGTTGTGGTCGGTGAACTCGAAGGGGCGCCAGCTGAAGCTCGTGCGGACGAGCGTCAAGCAGCATTACTGCCTGCGCGATCTCGAGCGCACGCTCCCGAAGCTCCCGCACTCACCAAAGACCGCCGTCTACCCGGCCTGCAACAAGAACCCCGCGACCAACCGCGTGACGCTCGGTACGTCGATCGGCTGGTCGGACATCTACCCGGCCCCGTATTACGAGCAGTTCGTCGACATCACCGGGCTGAGCGGAACGTTCGCGCTGGTCCATATCGTCGATCCGGAGAACGTCCTCTTCGAGTCGAACGAGACGAACAACGCGAGCCGCAGCATCGTCCAGCTCCCGGCTGGAACGATCGTGCGCTGACGCTTCGCCCGAAACCGGGCACCGGCAGCCGGCGGTGCGCTCCGCCGCCGGCTCAGAACGCGTCT
>WLNG01000136.1 GCA_009699915.1 Actinomycetota bacterium | reverse complement strand
TGATCGAGACGCTGATCGAGAAAGGCAGCGCCTACGCGGTCGAGGGGGACGTCTACTTCCGCGTGCGCAGTGACGCGCAGTACGGGTGCCTCTCGCACCGTGCGATCGACGCTATGGATCAGGGCGAGGGCGTCGAGGGCGCGGCGCTGAAGGATGATCCGCTCGACTTCGCCCTCTGGAAGGCGACCAAGGCGGGAGAGGACACCTCCTGGGATACGCCGTGGGGGCGCGGGCGCCCCGGCTGGCACATCGAGTGCTCGGCGATGGCCGAGGAGCTGCTGGGCGTCGGCATCGACATCCACGGTGGCGGCAACGACCTGATCTTCCCGCACCACGAGAATGAGGCCGCCCAGACGCGCATGGCGCGTGGCGGCGAACTCGCGACGATCTGGATGCACAACGGCATGCTCCAGATGGGCGAGGAGAAGATGGCCAAAAGCGTGGGCAACATCGCCCTGCTGGCCGACGTGCTCGAGCGCTGGGGCCGCGACACGATCGTGCTCTTCTTCTGCACCGGCCACTACCACCAGCCATTGCGCTTCTCCGATGAGACGCTCGCGGCAGCCGATGCCAGCGTGCGGCGCATCCGCGAGGCGGGCCGGAGGCTGGCCCCGGGTTCCTCGCCGGAGGACCTCGCGCCGCTGCGCGAGCGCTTCTTCGAGGCGCTCGCCGACGATTTCCACACGCCGCGCGCGCTGGCGGTGATGTACGAGTGGGTGGCCGAAGCGAACCGTCGTGACGGTGTCGGGGACGCCGATCTGCGCGAGATGCTGGGCGTGCTCGGTCTTGAGAACCTGCTCGACGCAGCCGCCGGCGACGCGCCCGATGCAGAGGCGATCACGCTGATGCAGGCGCGGGAGGATGCCCGCGCGACCCAGGATTGGGCGGAGGCCGATCGGCTGCGCGACGCGCTCGCCGCGCTCGGCTGGCAGGTGCGCGACTCGGCCGACGGCCCGTCCCTCGTGCGCCCGTGATCGTCTACGGCCGCAACGCCGTCCATGAGCTGCTGCGGGCCGGTCGCCGCCCGGTGCATGAGCTGTGGGCGACCCACGGCGCCGCGCGCGAGCCCTGGTTGGCTGGCCCCGGCGCCCCGCGCGTGCAGCCCGCCACTGCGGAGGAGATCACGCGGATCTGCGGCTCCGACGGCCATCAGGGGGTCTGCGCGCGGACCGATGCCTACCACTACGCAGGCCACGCGGAACTGCTGGCGCGCACCGACCCGCTGATCGTGGCGCTGGACGAGATTCAGGACCCGCAGAACCTTGGCGCCATCTGTCGCACCGCCGAGGGGATCGGCGCCACCGGCGTCGTCATCCCGGAGCGCCGTGCCGCGGAGGTGACGCCGGCGGTCTGCAAGGCATCCGCTGGGGCGGTGGAGTGGCTGCCTATCGCGCGGGTGCGCAACCTCGCCGATTTCCTGGGCGAAGCGCAGCAGGCGGGCTGCTGGTGTTATGGAGCCGACGCTCGCCCTGAGGCGGTCGATTACCTCGAGCCGGACTGGCGCGGTGGCGTCGTGCTTGTGATGGGAGCCGAGGGAGCCGGTCTGCGGCCGCGGGTCGCAGGTGTCTGCGATCAGCTCGTACGGCTGCCGCTGCACGGGAGGCTCGATTCCCTGAACGTCAGCGCTGCTGCTGCTGCACTCTTGTACGGAATCTTGCAGCGGCGCTCTTGACAGGGCTCCATAACTGTGCGATAAACCCCGAGTCCTGAGGTTCTACCTTAGGTCGAGAAATCTTCCATTCTGCGTTCGCAGTTGGCGCCTCGGGAGGAGTGCGTCACTGAGTTCGGTCCAACTTTCCCCTGCAAATGGGGAGGAGGTCTGTACTCGTGGCACGTCTTTCCGCTTCTACTCAAGGTCAGCTTCAGGTTGAGGATGGCTTTCTCATCGCCCTCGCAAAGCAGGGTGACCCGACGGCATACGACCGTCTGGTACGCCGCTACTACGGTTTCGTGCGTTTGAAGGCCTCGTCGTACTTCCTCACGGGAGGCGACAGCGACGATCTGATCCAGGAGGGCCTCGTCGGCCTCTACAAGGCGATCCGCGATTACCGCACCGATCGCGAGTCGAGCTTCCGCAACTTCGCTGAGCTCTGCATCACGCGCCAGATCATCACGGCCGTCAAGACGGCGACCCGCAACAAGCACACGCCGTTGAACCAGTACCTCTCGTTCGCCTCGACCCCCGCGGGTGCGCTCGACGGTGAACCGACGCTCGAGGAGGTCATCCCTGGCTCCCCGGTCCATGACCCGGCAAGCCAGGTCATCTCCTCCGAGGAGCTGCGGGCACTGGTCGGTTGCCTCTCGACGAGCCTCTCCGAGCTCGAGTCACGCGTCCTGTCGCTCTATCTCGACGGTCGCTCGTACGAGAGCATCGGCGAGCTCGTCGGCTGCGATTCCAAGACCGTCGACAACGCCCTGCAGCGCGTGAAGCGCAAGGTCGGCGTCCATCTGAACTCCCGCAACGTCCTCGCGTAGCAATCAGGGTGGCGGACCGGCGGCGTCCCGTCGGTCCTGCCGGTAGGGTCGCGAGCGATGTCGGGTGACGAGTACAACGTTGACGGCGACTCAGGGCACATCGGCCGTCGCGGCTTTCTCGCGGCGGGCGCCGGGGCGCTGATCTGCACGATCGGCGGGGAGCGCGTCACGATCGCCCGCCGCGGGGATATCGCCAAGGCCGACGCGGCGGCATCCCGAGTCTCGCGGCCGGCATCGCTGGCCGCGGCAGGATCGGTCCCGGGCTCCGATCCCGTCGACAGGCTGGAGTTCACAACGCCGTCCCCCGCCCCCGGTGGCAAGGTCCGCGAGTACTGGCTGCAGGCCACCGACGCGCTCTGGGACATCGTTCCTTCGCGCCCGCGTCGCGATCAGTGGCACGGGATGCCGATCCGCGGCAAGTCGGTCTTCCGGGCCTTCGTCTACCAGGCGATGACGGCGGGATTCGCCGGGCCTGCCGGGCCCGCGGCGATCCCGGGACCGACGCTCGAATGCGAGGTGGGCGACGTCCTGAGGGTCCATGTGCGCAATGCACTGCCGGAGCGGTTCGATCAGGCGGTCACGCTCCACCCGCACGGCGTCCGGTACAACCCCGAGTACGACGGCGTCTACCTAGGCGACTTCACGCGTGCGGGCGGCTACATCGCCCGCGGGGAGGAGTTCACCTATGTCTTCGAGGCGCGGCCGGACTCGGTCGGCGTCTGGCCCTACCACGATCACGGGCCGAACCACACGATGAACACGATGCGCGGACTCTTCGGAGCGATCATCGTCCATCCCAAGGGCGCCCGGCGCCCGGACGTGCAGGAGGTTCTCTTCTTGCACCAGCTGCTGCCGCCGACGACCGGACTTGAGCGCGCCTTCCAATGCATCAATGGCCGCGCTTACGCCGGCAACACGCCGACGATCCGCGCCCGTGTCGGTCAGGACGTCACGATCCACGCGATCGGGATGGATAACAACTTCCACGACTTCCACATCCATGGCCATCGCTGGCTGCAGGAAGGCATCGGGCCATACACCGACACGCCTTCGGTCGGGCCCAACGAGACGCTCACCGCGCGCTTCATCGAGGACAACCCCGGTCGTTGGCTGTACCACTGCCACGTGTTCTCGCATATGGACTCGGGGATGGCGGGGTGGTATCTCGTAACACCATGATTCGCAATGCAATCCCAGAAGGAGCATTCGCTATGACGTCCCGCATCCGCAGCGTCGCGCTGACGGCGACCGCCGTGGCGCTCGGCAGCCTCGCACTCGGTGGTGTCGCACACGCCGTCGACTACCCGGCGCCGAAGAATCCGCTCGTCGCGTCGAAGAAGCCGAAGGGCCCGTTCCGGACGCTGACGGTCTGCTCTAAGGGCTGCGGCTACAAGACGATCCAGCGCGCGGTGAATGCCGCAAAGGCCGGTGACACGATTCGGATCCGCCCGGGCGTCTACCGCGAGCGCGTCGTCGTGAAGGGCACGAAGAAGCGCTACCTGAAGATCATCGGCGATCCGCGCAAGCCCACGCGCGTCCTCCTGACGGGGATCCGCTCGAAGCCGCTCACCGTCCCGAGCAACGGGATCGTCATCAACGGCGCCGATGAGGTCGTCGTCAATGGGATCGCGGTGCAGGATTACGGCTCAAACGGCGTCTTTGCGGTCAACGTCAACGGTTACAAGATCACGAACGTCGTCGCCAAGCGCTGCGGCGTCTACGGCATCTACGCCTTCAACTCGGTCGGCGGCTCGATCATGACCTCGACGGCGGCCTGGAACAGCGACTCCGGCATCTACGTCGGGCAGACGCCGCCGCAGGTCAAGCCGAAGCGCACGATCATCCGCAACGTCACCTCATACGGCAACGTCCTGGGCTACTCGGGCACGAACAGTCGCTATGTGACGATCACGAAGGGCCGCTGGTTCAACAATGGCCTCGGGATCGTCCCGAACGCGCTCGACTCGGAGAAGTACGCGCCGCCAGAGGACAACGTCATCTCCGATAACGACGTTTTCTTCAACAACTGGAACTACTACGCCGGGGCGCCGTTCCAGGTTCGGGCCGCCGCGACCGGCGTGCCATATCCGATCGGCATCGGGATCCTGCTCTTCGGCGGTCGCCGGACGATCGTCGAGGGCAATCGGGTCTACGGCAACTACCTGGTGGGCGTTGGGATGATCCCGCAGATCCTGCTCAACCAGAAGGATGCCGTCGACCTGATCGGTAACCAGATCCGCGCGAATGTCTACGGCAATGCGGGCAACAATCGCAACGGCCGCGACATC
>WLNG01000135.1 GCA_009699915.1 Actinomycetota bacterium | reverse complement strand
GGCGGCGGCGCCCAGACGATCAACGACGGTCAGGACGCCTACGGACTGACCTGCACCACCGGTGGCGGCATCCCCGACATTGAGAATCACGAGGGCCAGGATCCGGTCCTCTTCCTGTGGCGTCGGCTCATCCCGAACTCGGGTGGCCCCGGCCAGATGCGCGGCGGCCAGTCGATGGAGCAGGCGTACGCGATCTACTACGGCGATGGAATGGCGGGCCCGTGCTTCAACGCGTGCGCCAAGGTCCCGCCGCACGGTGTCGGCGGCGGCTACCCCGGATCGGGCGGCAGCTTCCACCCGGTGCGCGAGTCGAATGTCGCAAACCTGATCGACGAGAACGTCCTGCCGACCATCGATCGTCTCGACGGAACGGCCGAGAAGGTTCGTTCGAAGCTCACGCACATCAAGCTGGCGCCTGGCGATGTCTTCGTTGCGGTCTCCGGCGGTGGCGCCGGCCTCGGTGATCCGCTGCTGCGCGATTCGCAGAAGGTCGTCAATGACATCGTCTCCGGCTACATCACGCCCGGTCACGCACGCGCGATCTACGGGGTCAGCCTCAATGGTGACAACACCCTCGACGAGGCCGCTACCGCCAAGCAGCGCGAGGAGATCCGCCACCAGCGCATCGGCGGCTCCCCGAAGGCGGAGCTCAAGGCGCCCCCGATCATCGGAGTGTCGCTCACGCGTGAGGACGGACGGTGGTCCTGTGCCTCGTGCGACGAGCGCCTTGCCGAGGGCGATGGGAACTGGCGTGATGGCGCGGTGACGCGGGAGACCGAGATCACCGAGCGTTACGAGGAGCTCGAGATGAAGGTCCGCGAGCGCCTCCAGGCCCCGTACGTCGTCACGCGCGAGCACTTCTGCCCGTCGTGCGCGGCGAGCCTCGCCGTCGATATCGCAACGGACGACCTCGAGCAGCTGCCTTCCGCGCAGCCGCTCGGCGCCGGAGTAGCTGCTTGAGCGGGGGCGCCGCTGCGCAGGTCGCAGCGGCGCCATCGCTCTGGCACAGCGATCACTGATCGGCTAGCATCACCCTCCCTACCGCCCGGTAGGGAGGGAGCGCTTGATGCAGACACGGATCATGATCGTCGACGATCACGAGATCGTCCGAGAAGGGCTGCGCTCCAGCCTGTCCGCAGATCCGCGCTTCGATGTCGTCGCGGAGGCAGGCTCGGGCCAAGAGGCGCGCCGCTGCATCAGGCAGAAGCTCCCGGACATCGCGCTCGTCGACCTGCGCCTGCCCGACATGCGTGGCGAGGATCTAGCGCGTGAGTTCGCACGCGACTTCCCTGACACCTCGGTGATCATCCTCAGCACCTATCTCAGCGAGGAGACCGTCCGCGGCGCGCTTGAAGCCGGTGCAGTGGGATATGTGACGAAGGCGGCCGGCCTGACCGAGCTGATCTCAGCGATCGAGCGCGTCATGGACGGGGAGCACGCTGTCGGAGCCATGGCGGGTCCGCAGATCGTCCGCCAGCTGCATGCCGTCGTCAGCAGCCGGATGAGCGAGGCGACGCCGACCCCGCAGCAGGAGCGGGTGCTCGAGCTGGCCGCACAGGGCTTCACGAATCAGGAGATCGGGACACGCCTCTTCATCTCCGAGTCGACGGTGCGCTTCCACGTCCAGAAGCTGAAGACCAAGTTCGCGGCTCGGACGAAGACCGAGCTCATCGCCAAGGCGATTCGAACGGGGTACATCGCGCCGGCCGGGGAGGCTGGCATGGCTCACGTGGATCCGTGACCGTCACTCCCGCCCTCGAGATCGAGGCGCGAGATGTCGATCTCACCGCTCTCGTGGCGAGCGTGCGGCGCGTTACGGGCAGCGATCATGTGCTGATCGTCGGTGACGGCGATCGCGTTGTCGTCGCCGATGACGACCTGCTTCCCACCGAGCGGGCGTTGTTCGAGCAGGCGTCTGCGGCTGAGGTCCGCGAGCTTCTGCACCGCGATTTCGGCACCGTGGTCGGAGCGAGCGCCGACTTCGACGGTGAGATCCTGGGTGCGCTCTACGCCCTCAAGCGCGCTCCCGGATCGATTGAGCGTGCCGAACTCCTGCCGGTGTTCGCCGCTCAGGTCGGGCTCGCACTCGCGCTCGCGGAGCGGCCCGAGTCCCGCCTTGTGCCGTCGTCACTCCTGGCCGCGCTCGACGATCTGGTTCTCGAGGTCGATGATGTCGGTCAGCTCAGCAATGCACTGACCGACCTGCTCGGCCCGTACTTCGGTGGCGCCCGGGTCGGCGTGATGGTCGCGGAGAGTCAGGAGAGCATCCTCCAGCAACTGCCGGGAAGCTTCGGCGCCGGCGGTGAGATCACCGCCTCGCATCGCGTCAGCGTGTTCGATCTGTTCAGCAACTCGGCACGCGTTTTCACCACAGGCCAGCCCTATCTCAGCCAGTCCTGCGATGGCGATCGGGGCATCCGCCAGAGCTATGTCGCCGCGCTGCGGCTCGACCGCCTGCTGTCGGTGCCGCTGCGGCGGGTCGGTGTTCTGCACATCGCCGACTGGGAGGGCTCCTTCACGATGGAGGACGTGGAGCGGGCTATGGCGCTCGCTCCCCAGATCGCACGGATCGTCGCGCTGGCGACGACGCTGCTGCGTCAGCGTCGGCAGCAACGGCTCGAGGAACTGCTCGCCGACGTCGCGCTCGGAGTCGCTTCGGGGACTCCGCTTGGGGACTCGGTCGTGCCCGCGCTCGAGCGTCTCTGCGCGGCGATCGACGCGGATCTCGTCGCGATCGTTCCCGATGACGACGTGCCCAGCATGGCACGGTCCGGCCACGGCGATCCCAAGCGCGAACAGACCGTGCTCGACGAGGCCGACAGCGCGCCGGGCATGCGGGCATACGTCGTCGGACCGCAGAGCCCGGGGGACCCCGGATGGGCGGCGTTCTACGTTCCGATCGAGCTCGGTCATCAGCGGGTCGGGACGCTCGCGGCCTTCCGTGATCGCGGGGAGCCGTTCGCACAGGGCGAACGGCGTTCGTTGGTCCGCATGGCGAACCTCGCGGCGCTCGGTCGGGCTGCCGAGCGCTATCAGCAGCAGCGGGCCGAGCTCGCTCGCGCGCATGAGCGTCAGCGGATCGCCGATGACCTCCATGACGACGTCGCGCAGATTCTCTTCGCCGCGCAGCTCAGTCTCGACGCGATCCTGCAGCAGGCCGACGGGCTGAGCGAGGACATCAGTGTCGCGATCAAGCGCTCCCGCGGCCTGCTGATCCGCGGCGACACCGCGATCCGCACCGTGATCCATCGTCTCTCCAGCCCGCCCGCGGCCGACCTTGGCGCGCGCATCGCAGATGCGGTGGCGAGCGTCGAGGATGAGTTCTTGCTGCCGGTTGAATTGCAGTTGGACGAGGCCGCGGTCACCGCGAGCGAAGTACTGGCCGAGCCGGTCGCCGACACGCTCGTCAAGGTGTCCCGTGAGTCCCTAGTGAACGCCGCCAAGCACGCGGGTCCGTGCCACGTGGTCGTCACGCTGGGCGTCACGGACGACGGTCGGCTGATGCTCACCGTCGCAGACGACGGCCGCGGCATCGCCGGCAGTTCGGCGGGCGGCGGCGTCCATCACGGCCTTCCATCGCTGAGCCGGATGATGGCCGAGCACGGCGGGGTGCTTGAGCGCAGCGACAGCCCGGGCGGTGGGACAAAGGTGACCGCGAGCGTCGAGTTGCCGGCGCGCCGGCGCTTCAGCGGCTGACTGGCGCTTCGGCCAGCCACGCGGAGGGCTCCCAGCTCGTACGTTTGGTCGATGCCGGCCCTGGAGCTCCTGGAGTCCGATGAGCATGTTGAGCTGCGGCGATCGGTCGCCGCGATCGCCGCGGACTTCGGTCACGAGTATCTCGTTCGGGTTGCCGCGGAGGGAGAACCCCCGCGAGAGCTCTGGCACGCGCTGGCCGATCACGGCTTCCTCGGCGTCAACATCGCCCAGGAGTACGGCGGCGGTGGCCTCGGGCTCCTCGAGCTGGCGATGGTTGAGGAGGAGATCAGCGCAGCCGGTTGTCCGCTGCTGCCGCTGCTCGTCTCACCTGCGGTTGCGGGCACGATTCTCGCCCGTCATGGCACGCCGGCCCAGCGGGACCGTTGGCTGCCGGGCCTGGGAGACGGACGCGCCCACTATGCGCTCGCCGTGACCGAGCCCGATGCAGGCTCCAACTCCCATCGCGTGCGCACGCGGGCCACGCAGGAGGGTTCCATGTGGCGCCTGAAGGGGATGAAGACCTACATCTCGGGGCTTGAGGACGCGCAGGCGATGCTCGTACTTGCGCAGACCGGCGAAGTGCCGGAGTCCGGCCGCGGGAGCCTTTCGGTCTTCATCGTCGACGTCGATGCGCCGGGCCTCTCGCGCCAGCCGATCGACACGGTCGTCGAGGCGCCCGAGCAGCAGTGGCAGCTGTTCTTCGATGACGTGGTCATCGACGCCGACCGCCTTCTCGGGGACGTCGGCGACGGTCTGCGCGTGGCGTTCGACGGGCTCAACCCGGAGCGGATCCTTGCGGCGGCGCTCTGCACGGGCGTCGGCCGCTACGCGCTGGAGAAGGCGAGCGCCTACGCATGCGAGCGCGAGGTCTGGGGGCGGCCGATCGGCGCGCATCAGGGGGTTGCGCATCCGCTGGCCGAGGCCAAGATCGCCCTCGAAGCGGCCCGTCTCATGGTCTGGAAGGCGGCGTTGCTCCACGATGCCGGCGACTCGGCCGGCGAGGCATCGAACATGGCGAAGCTGCTGGCAGCCGACGCCGCCGCGCGCTGTCTCGACCAGGCGATCCAGACTCACGGCGGCAACGGGTTGGCGCGGGAATACGGCC
>WLNG01000134.1 GCA_009699915.1 Actinomycetota bacterium | reverse complement strand
TACTCGAGCTCGGGGCCGACGTTGAAGGTGTCGAAGCCCATCGCCTCGGCCCGCTCGAGCGCCCGCCGCAGGACGTAGCGCGGATCGCCCTCGTACGCGGTTCTCTCCGGGGTCAGAACGTCGCAGAACATCCGCCCGACGCCCTGCTCCTGCGGACGCCACGGTAGGACCGCAAAGGTCGTTGGGTCCGGCATCGCGATCATGTCCGACTCCTCGATCGCGTTGAAGCCGGTGATCGAGGATCCATCGAACCCCATGCCATGTTCGAAGGCGTTCTCGAGCTCATCGACCCCGATCGAGAACGACTTCAGCTGACCAAGGATGTCGGTGAACCAGAAGCGGATGAAGCGGATGTCGCGCTCGGAGCAGAGGGCTCGGACCTCTGCCGACGTGCGGGGATGCTCACTGGCCATGGCAGCAGGCTAGCCGACGCCGGTCGTCGCGGGAACGGGTTCAAGCTGCAAGCAGCCGCGCCTGCTCGTGGGAACCGTCGACCGGCACGTCACCGGCGATGTTCACGAGCGCGGTGAAGGTCTCCAGCGCGACCACCGCGATCGCCTCGAGCAGCTGCTCATCGGCCCAGCCGGCCTCTCGCGCCTCCTCGAGCAAGTGTGGTGGCGGGCTGCCCGGGCGGGTCACCACGCACTGAAGGAAGCGCAGGAGCGCAGCCTCCTGCAAGACGGCAGAGTCGAAACGGCGTGCGGCTGTGATCTCGTCGAGCGTGAGACCGGCGCGGCGCGCGCAGAGGCGGTGGGCCGCTAGTCCAGGATCCGATCCGTGATGCTGCGCGACGGCGAGCGAGATGCGCTCCAGCGTCTGTCCGGAGAGCGTTCCATGGCGCAGCTCGGAACGCAGCCGCGCGTACCCGCGCAGCGCGGCCGGCGACCCCGCGAGGACGCCGAGGAAGTTCGGCAGCTGACCCGAGCTGGCAAGAGCCCCGCGCAAGACCGCAAGCGATCCCTCTGGAGCGCTGAGCTCGTCGTGGACGGGGAAGCAGCTGATGCTCGTCATCGCGGTCCTCGGTACCCCTCGCCGGTGTTGGTCGCGGGACCCGGGCATGCCCATACCGCCGCTGAATGCGGCCGGTCAGTGGTGGGCGAGCGCGGCGGGACGCCGCTGCGCTCGCCCTGCTGAGCTCAGCGGTCGGCCTTCAGCTTCGCGACGCCGATCTCGACCATCCTGAGCCGGCGCGCTACGGCCAAGGTGACGTCGTAGTCGACGCCGGCCACGTAGGGCCCGCGATCGATGACTCTGGTGAAGACCGAACGGCCACGGTAGGTAAGGCGCACCTTCGTGCCGCACGGCAGCGTCCGGTGGGCGATGCCGATCGTCGTCGCGCGGAGCACGTGGCCACAGGCGGTCGTGCTTCCGTACGAGCCGGGCCCGTACCAGGTCGCAACGCGCGTGCGCATCAGGCGACCGGCGCGGGGTGCGGACTGCCTCCGACCCGCCGTCCGGCAGGATGCAGCACGGGAGACCAGCGCGGCGATCGTCGCCCGGCGCGCAATGCCGTCGGCCTTCAGACAGCGTGTGCGCTGGTAGCGGCGCACGGCCGCCCGCGTCAGGCTGCCGTAGTGCGCCGTCGCAGGAGCATCGAACATCCCGACGCTGCGCAGACGCAACTGCAACTGGTGCACGTCGCTCCCCTTCATCGGGACCTTGAGCGTGCGATCGCCGAGCCGGGTCGCGGCACCGGCGGAGGCGACGACCGCGAACGTGAACACCAGGCCGAGCAGCACGGTCCAGCGCAGGATGCGATCGCGTCCGATCTCGGATACGGACCGCCGACGCGTAGCGCGCGCACGGACTTGGTCCATTTCTACCCGCCAAAAGCGGGCGTGCAGGGGTGCCATCAGCATCAACCTCTTTCGTCTGCTTACGGGGTTAGCTGACGGGCTCGCGCAGAAAGAGCAGCGCTACGCCGGATGACCGGCGATTCGCCCCGATAGTTGGGTCCCCCGCTCCGGGCGCGCACGGCACGACCGGATTAAGCGGTTATGTAACACTGATGACTGTAGCGCGCCGCGCCGTCGGCAGCGTCACCACTTGAGGATCTCGACCAGCAGGCAGGGCGATGGGATTCCCTGCACCGGCGGGCCGCCCGTGAGCGCTAGCGCCCGAGGCCCGGCGAGGCGTGTCCTGCAACGGCGGCGACGTAGGCCGCCACGTCCTTCGCGTTCTTGCCGGTCAGCAGGCCCGCGGGCATATTGCCGTTGCCGCGTGCGCGCCCGAGGAGAATCGCGTTCTCGACGAGCCCTTCCGGCGGGCGCATCTTGTCGAAGTTCGGCCCGGTCGTGGCGACCGAATTGGACGCCTTCAGGCTGTGGCAGTTGGAGCAGTTCTGCGCGAAGAGCTGGCGTCCAACGGCCTGATCGGCGGTGAGCGTCACGCCCACGGGAGTGGAGCGGTCCGCGGTGTCCGAATCATCGATCAGCAGGACCACCGGGAGTCCGATGCCGATGACGACGACCACGACGGCGATACCCGTAAAGAGCAGCTTGGCTGCCCCGCGCGAGGGTCCCGTCGGCGAGGGCTGGCGGCGGGACACCGACGCCACGATCACGACGGCGATCGTGGCGAGGATGAAGGCAAAGACAATGAGGGCGAAGACGACCATCGGACGCTCAGATTACACGGCGCGGACGCGGGATGGCTTCCGCAGAGAGGCTCAGCGACGCCGCCCCTGCGCGAAGGACATGGCGGGGGGCGCCACCGCGCGGAAATCCCCTCGCCCCGCCTGCGCGGCATCAGCCTCACCGCCTTGTGGCCGAGAGAGGTCGTGAACGGCGGCGGGGCGGCTCGTCGCCTCCAGTGGGAGCAACCGGCGAACGAGCACATTGACCGTGCCGCCCGCAGCGGGATGACGCTCGAGACGACCCTCCGCGATCACGAGCGGCTCGGTGCGGACGGTGAGGCGGTGGCGCTCGTAGACCTGTGGCGGGACTACGAGGTTCACCGTGCCCGCCTCGTCCTCGAGGAGCAGGAAACAGACCCCGCTCGCGGTTCCCGGTCGCTGACGCGCCACGACGAGCCCCGCGACCCGCACGGGCGCCTGATGATCGATCTGCCCGAGGTCCGCGCTGGTAGGTGTGCCGCGCAGAGCGGGAACCGACCGCCGCAGCAGCGCCATCGGATGCGTGCCGGTCGTGATGCCGGTCGTGGCGTAATCCGCGAGTAGTTCCTCCCACCGGTCAAGACCCGTCAGCGCGGGCGCCTGCGGAAGGTCGAGCGGCAGCGCCAGCTGTGCTCCCGCGCGGCCGGGCACCGGTGCGGCCGCGACCCCAAGGCGCCAGAGCGCCTCGCGTCGCGCATGCCGCGGCGACGCGCCGTCTGCGACCGCCAGAAGGTCGCAGGCCCCCGACCATGCGAGCCGTTCGAGCGACGGCCGACCGACCCCGGCCCGCGAGGCGAGCTCTGCGAGCGAGCGGAACGGACCATGGGACTCCCGCTCAGCAACGAGCAAGGCGACCTCCTCCCGCCGCACGCCCAGCACGTGGCCGAGGCCGAGGCGCACTGCTCCATCCGCGGTGACCGTGCAGCCCGCGGCGCTCGCGTTCACCTCCGGCGGGTGGACTGCGATCCCGCGGCGCTGCGCCTCGTGGACGAGCGCGTCCGGCGGGTAGAAGCCCATTGGCTGCTCGTCGATGAGCGCAGCCAGAAACTCCGGGGCGTAGTGGACCCGCAGCCAGGTTGACTGGTAGGCCAGCAGCCCGAAGGCCGCGCCGTGGGCCTTCGGGAAGCCGAAGCCGGAGAAGCCGCGGATCATCGTGAAGACCCGTTCCGCGAGCGGCTCGTCGACGTCCGGCCAGCGCGCCAGCGCACCCTCGACGAAGCGGCGGTGGTGGGCCTCCATCGCCTGCCCGGAGCGTTTGCGGCTCATCGCTCGGCGCAGACTCTCGGCCTCGCCCGCCGAGAAGCCCGCGAAGGCCATCGCGACCTCGATCACCTGATCCTGGAAGATGATCGTGCCGAGTGTCTCGCGCAGCACCGGCTCCAGTGACGGGTGGTCATAGGGAATCGCGTACGAGGGGTCCTCGCGCAGCTGCTGGCGGCGCGCGATGTACGGGTTGACCGCGCCGCCCTGGATCGGCCCGGGGCGGACGATCGCCACCTGGATCGTGAGGTCGTCAAGGGTCTGTGGACGCGTACGCACGAGCGACGCCATCTGTGCACGGCTCTCGATCTGGAAGACACCGGTCGTCTCGCCCCGCTGGATCGTCCGGTAGACCTCGGGATCGTCGTAGGGGATCCGCGAGAGATCGATGCGCTCGCCGCGCCGGGCGGCGATCTGGTCCACGCAGCGCTCGACCGCGGAGAGCATCCCCAGGCCGAGCAGGTCGATCTTCAGGAACCCCGCGTCGGCGCAGGAGTCCTTGTCCCACATGACCATCTGGCGGCCCTCGGTCGCGGCTGGCACCACCGGGCAGCAGTCGACCAGCGGACGGGTCGCGACGATCATCCCGCCCGAATGCTGGGAGAGGTGGCGCGGCAGCCCGTGGGCCTCGGCGGCCAGCTCGACCAGGTGCCGCCAGCGCGTCGGCTCCCGGCCCGCAAGCCGCTCCGCCCCGAGGGCGCTCGCGACGTCCTCCGCTACCCGGTGCCCGGACCATCCCTCCGATGCCCGCGCGACGCGCTCGATCTCCCCCGGAGGCAACCCGAGCGCCTTGCCGAGCTCGCGGATCGCCGAGCGCGCGCGGAAGGTCGGAAAGGCCGCCACGAGCGCCGCGCGATCGCGCCCGTGACGGTCGTGGATCATCGGGATGAGTCGCTCGCGCACGTCACGCGGGAAGTCGAGATCGATGTC
>WLNG01000133.1 GCA_009699915.1 Actinomycetota bacterium | reverse complement strand
GGCTTTGCGCCCCGCCACGCAGTCCCCAGCCGCATGATGATCTTCGTCGTCGCCGTACCCGCCGGCCCGCAGCCATGCGGGATCGTGAGTGTGAGCGTCCCGCTCTTGCCGGCGACCGCTCGCTTTCCGTAGAGGCCGAGCGTGGCGTGTGCACCGGCGCCCGGAGCTGCGGTGAGGAGGCCGGCGGCCAAGGCGCAACAGGCAAGAATCCCCACCGCCCATCGACGAGGTGTTCCCGAGGAAATCACAGCGGTGGCGGGCATCGCGGGAACCTACCGCACCGACATCGACCGAGACCATCGTGGGGATAGTTGCGATCGCAACGGCTGATAGCCTGACGCGGTGTCCGCTGCCTCACGCCCCACTCGCAGCGGCCTCATTCTGCTGATCGCCTGTTCGGCCCAGTTCATGGTGATTCTCGACGTCACCATCGTGAACGTCGCGCTGCCCTCGATCCGCACGGCGCTCGACTTCTCCGAGCACAGTCTGCCGTGGGTGATGAGCGCCTACACGGTCACCTTCGCCGGGTTCCTGATGCTCGGCGGCCGGGCCGGGGATCTGCTCGGCCGCAAGCGGATGTTCCTGATCGGCGTCGGCGTATTCACGTTCGCCTCGCTGGTCGGGGCGCTGGCGACCAGTGCGACGACGCTGGTCGTCGCCCGCGGCCTGCAGGGCCTCGGAAGCGCCATCCTCGCCCCAGCGACGCTCGCCATCATCACAACCACCTTCATCGAAGGGCCCGAGCGCAACCGCGCGCTTGGGATCTGGGGTGCGATCGGCGCCGTCGCCGGATCGATCGGAGCGCTGCTGGGCGGGTTTCTGACGACCTGGCTCGGCTGGCGCTGGATCCTGCTGGTCAACATCCCGATCGGCGGCGTCCTGCTCCCGATGGCCTGGCGACACTTCTCAGAGAGTCGCGGCTCGCTCGACCACCGCCACTTTGATCTCGCCGGTGCCGTCACCCTCACCGCTGGACAGGTGGCGCTGGTGCTCGGGATCATCAGCATCGAGACCTCCGGCTTTGTGTCGGTTCGCGTACTGGGGAGCATCGGCGCCGGGATCGTGCTCCTGCTGCTCTTCCTGATGATCGAGCACCGCTGGGCGAAGGCGCCGCTGGTGCCGCTCTCGGTCTTCCGATCGCGCACGCTCACCGGCGCGAACCTCGTGATGATCCTGATGTACCTGTCGATGCTCTCGATGTGGTACCTGCTGTCGCTGCAGATGCAGGAGGTGCTCGGCATGTCGCCGCTGCTTGCGGGGATCGCGTTCGTGCCGATGGCCGGGACCCTCGCGGTCACCTCGACCCTCGCTCCGCGCCTAGTCGCGCGCCTCGGCGTGAGGACGATGCTCACCATCGGGCTGCTGCTGATCGCCGTCGGGATGTTCTGGCTGTCGGGCGTCTCCGCAACCGGTAACTGGGTCTGGGAGATCCTCCCCCCGTCGATGGTCGCCTCGCTGGGGATGGGGCTGGCGCTTGTGCCGCTCACGATCGCCGCCGTCAGCGGCGTGCCCTCAAACCAGGCCGGGCTCGCGTCCGGGCTGGTGAACACCTCCCGCCAGATCGGCGGCGCGCTGGGAGTCGCAGCGCTCAGCACGCTGGCCGCCGCACTGACGGCGAATCGCACCGGCGCCGAGGGGCTCACCACGCCCGACGCCGCAGCGCTCGCGCACGGTTACAGCGGGGCGTTCATGCTCAGCGCGGCCTTCGCGCTCGCGGGGGCGCTCGTGGCGCTGCTGATGATCCCCCGCTCGCCATCGGTCCGGCCCGGCCGGGTGGCCGAGCCGGACGCGAGCGCAGGCTAGGAGACCTCGACGAGCTTGCCGCTCTCGACGTGGTAGATGAAGCCGCGGACCTTGTCGGTCTTCGGGATGAAGGGGCTCGACGTGATCCGCTCGATGCCCTTGCGCACGTCGGCCTCCAGGTCGGTGAAGGACTCGGCGGCCCACCCGGGCTCCTGGCCCGTGTCGTCCACCAGCTGCTGACGGAAGGCGTCGTCGGTGAAGGTCAGCATCCCGCAGTCGGTGTGATGGATGAGGATGATCTCCTCGGTCCCGAGCAGGCGCTGGGAGATCGCCAGCGAGCGGATCTCGTCGTCGGTGACGACGCCGCCGGCGTTGCGGATCACGTGGGCGTCACCCTCGCTCAGGCCGAGCAGCCCGTACGGGTTCAGCCGCGCGTCCATGCAGGCGAGAATCGCGATCTTGCGGGCGGGCGGAAGCGGCAGGTCGCCCTTGTCGAACGAGGCGGCGTAGGCCTCGGCGTTGTGCAGCAGGTCGTCGGTGGTGCTCATGGCTCCGGGGTCCTTTCGTGGATTGCGGAGCCAAACATACCAATCCGGATTGGGATTTGCATGTTTAGCGTCGGTGCGGCCCTTCCGTTCAATCCTCGAGCACGATCCCGATCTGCTCAGGCGCCTGCGCGCGGAACTCCTCGAAGAACTCGGCCCGCGTCCAGGCGCGGCGCTCGAACCGGCGCCGCGGCAGCGTGAAGCGCACCTCGCGCTCGGCGAACGGCCACGGTGAGACCCGCGCGCGCCACGGGCCCAGCGGCTCAAAGGTGAACTCGCCGAGCGCGAATGTCTCCGCCGGCGGCTCGTCCCACTCGCGCGCGCCGAAGGCGAACGAAAAGCGGTCGAACCACTGCAGGCGGTGGTAGTCGGCCCAGCGCAGATCGTCGTCGACGCCGAGCGCGGCGGCCCGCTCGGCGAAGGCGGACTCCTGTTCGGCGATGAACGCGGCGACGAGGTCCGGCGCGGCCGCGGCCCCCGCCATCACGAGGCCCGCGTCGGTGCCGTAGCGGTGCTGGTAGATGCCGGCCCCATGCATCGAGACAAGCAGCCCGGCGTAGGCGTCCTCCTCGCCGACCGCGGCGATGCAGGCGCGGGAGAAGGCGAGGTGCGAGCGGATGTCGACGTCCAGGACCGCGATAGGCCTGCCGGCAGCGTCGACCTGCGGCGATTGCTCCCACACTCCCCAGCCGTCGTCGTGGCGGCGCGCGGCCGTCACCACCGCGGCGTGGCGCGGCCCGCGGTCGGCCCAGGCGGCGGCCATCTCCCCCGCGAGCCGGCCGTGATCGGGCTGCAGGACGATCTGGAAGTGCTCCGGCTGATCGAGAACGAACATCGGGCGACCCTAGCTCCGAGGGCCGGCGCCGCGCAGGACCGCCAGCGCGCGCAGATCCGGGCCGTTGTCGAGCCCGCGCACCGCGTCGCGCAGCTCTGCGACCCGCTCCCCGGGAAGCGCGAGCTCCGCGCCGGCCTCGAACTTGGCGATGATCTCCGCCGCGGCCATCGGGTTCTGCGCCCCGCCGCGCTGGTGGCGCAGCTCGGCCTCGAGCGTGCGCCCGTCGCGCGTGGTCACGCGCACGCCGCCGGGGAAGGCGTCGGGCGCCGCCGCGTAGTCCTTCTGCTCGTAGGTCACACGCGCGGCGAGCTCGAGCACCGCCGGGTCGGCGATCGCCTCCGCGGTGAACGAGCCGACGTTCACGCGCCCGTGCACGAGCATCGCCCCCAGGCAGTACGGGAGGCTGAACTTCGCGTCGTAGGCGGTGCGGGGCCGCAGCTTGTCGGCGAGCGGATGCAGCACGAGGCCGACGCCGGTCTCGTCGGAGAGCGCGACGATGCCCTCGACGTCCTGCGGCCCGAGGCCGTGGTCGCGCATCAGCGAGGCGAGCGCGTCAAGCGGCGCATGGATGTAGTGGCAGGCGGGATAGGGCTTGAACGCCATCTGCGGCGTCTCCCAGCGCGCGCCCAGATCGGCGAGCTGCGCCTCGAGGTCATGGTCTTCCCCGTGGAGGTAGGCGGCGAAGAAGCCGCGCGATCCCTCCAGCACCGTCGCGGGCCCAGTGGCGCCGTGGGCGGCGAGGCCGACGGCCATCAGCGCGGCGTGCGCGGCCCAGCCGGGATGCAGCGGCTTGGTCTTGGTGCCGTCGGCGAGGAACTCGAAGAGACCCCCGGCCATGCTGCCGGCGATCCCCAGCGCATGAGTGAAGCGCTCCTCGTCCAAGCCGCGCAGGCTCGCGGCTGCCGCGGTGGCGCCGAAGACGCCGCACACGCCTGTCGGGTGGAACCCGCGCGCGTGAAATCGTCCCCCGGCCGCCATCCCGATCCGCGCGGAGGTCTCGTTGCCGATCACGAGCGCACGCACCAGCCCGGCACCCGAGGAACCGGCCGCCTCTCCGGCGGCCAGCGCCGCCGCAACGACCGCCGCGCTGACGTGGACGACGGAATCGGGGTGGGTGTCGTCGAAGTCGAGCGCGTGAAAGAGCGTGCCGTTGACAAGCGCAGCCCCCGCCGCAGGCAGGCCGTCGCGCGAACCGATCGCCGTGGCCGGCCCGGTGCCGCCTGCCTCGATCGCAGCGGACAGGACGAATGTCACCTCGCCGAGGGCGAGAGCGGCCAGTCCGCAGCCGAGCGTCTCGAGCAGGTGCAATAGGGCCTGCTCTGAGACATCTGCGGGCAGACCTGCGTCCGAAAGCCCCGCGGCGAAGGCGGCGAGCTGCTGGGCGCTTGTCACTGGCGCACGCATCCTGAGGGCGCCGAAGCTACTGCACCGGAGCCCTCCCCGCGGGGGCGCGTGCGGCAAACATCAGCGCGTTCTCCTGCGTCAACCTCGGTGAGGGGTACGCCGACCAGACGGTGACGAGGGCCCTCAAGCAGCGCCGCAAGCTCAAGCTTGTGAAGCGCCTGCATCGCGCCGCGCAGAAGGCGAAGCTGATCAACCCCCGGCTCGCTCGAAGGTTTACGCGAGCGCAGGGATCGCCGGTTCAGCGGGCGTTCAGGTCCGGTGCGTACCTTCAGGAGAGTTCATGAACGATCTCTCGGTCACGCACACTCTCAACGCTTGGGCCGGGCGCCACGATTCC
>WLNG01000132.1 GCA_009699915.1 Actinomycetota bacterium | reverse complement strand
TCATAGACGCCGGCGCCGTAGGCGCCTTCGGTGGCGCGAACGTTGGGATGGCCGCCGAGCGACTCATGCAGCGCCGGATCGCGCTCCAGCGCATTGGCCACGAGGAAGAAGGCGCCGACCGTGCGCGCAACGCCGAGATCCTCGCGCGAATCGCCGATCGCGATGCACTCCTCCGGCCGGTAACCGCGCATGCGCTGATGGGCGGTGACCGCGTTGGCCTTGGAGACTCCGCGCGGACGCAGGTGATACGCGTGCACGGCAGGCAGTTCGGCCAGCGCGGGCGACCGGCGCCGCACCGCGCCGTTGTCGGTCAGCTCGAGATCCTCGTGGCCGTGCTCCGCGAGGAACTCGTTCGCCTCGCGGGTGTCGAGCAGCCCGCGCAGCAGGTGGGAGACCTCCCGACCGGTGTGCCACGGGGCGTGGATCTCCAGGCATCCGCTGTACTCCTCGAGCAGGAGCGCAGGCGCGCCCGAACGTTCGATCTGCGCATGGATCGTCAGCTCGTCCGGCTGCCACGCACCGGTGAGCCAGTACGTCTCGCCCTCCATCACGACGCCGGCGCCGATCTCGAAGATGCAGGAGCCCTGACCGAAGAGGCGCGCGTCCTCGATCGCCACGTCACGGCGGCGACCGGACATCACGACCACTTCGACGTCGGCGCGCAGGCAGGCCTCGAGGGCGCGCGCGCCGAGCAGCGACACCTCGCCGTCGAGCCCGGCGAAGAGGCTGCCTCCCGGCCCGAGCAGCGTGCCATCCATATCCACGTACGCGCAGCGCACGCACCGAGAGTAGCCGCGTTGCGCGTGCCCCCGGCCGCGCCCAACGCGCAGGGCGTAGTCTCGACGGCGATGGCGACCGCGCACACCACCGAGCCCTGGTCCGGGCTGCTGGAAGCCGGACGCCAGGACGGGCGGCTCGTACGCGAGGCCTTCGAGGGAGCGCGCAGCCCACAGCTCGTCGATCTCCCCGCCGACCTGCACCCCTCGGTCGCCGCAGCGCTCAGTCACGCGGGGATCGAGCAGCTCTACACGCATCAGGCGCAGGCGTTCGCAGCGGCCTGGGAGGGGACGACGATCGTCACCACCGGGACCGCCTCGGGCAAGTCGCTCTGCTTCCAGCTCCCGACGCTCGAGACGTTGGTCGCAGACCCACGCGCCCGCGCGCTCTACCTCTATCCGACGAAGGCGCTTGCGCAGGATCAGGCCCGCGCGCTCCATGCCTTCGGGCTGCACCGGGAGATCCGCCCGGCCATCTACGACGGCGACACCCCGCGCGAGGAGCGGGCCGCGATCCGCCGGGGATCGAACGTCATCCTCACCAACCCGGACATGCTCCATGTGGGGGTGCTCCCCCATCACGCCCGCTGGGGCAACCTGTTCGCGAACCTCGCGCTCGTCGTCGTGGACGAGGCTCATGTCTACCGCGGGGTCTTCGGCAGTCACGTCGCGAACGTCCTGCGCCGGCTGCGCCGCATCGCAGCCGCCTACGGGACGACGCCGCGCTTCCTGCTGGCCAGCGCCACGATCGCCAATCCGGCCGAGCTCGCCGAGCGGCTGACCGGCTTGGAAGATGTGCGCCTGATCGACGAGGACGGCGCTCCGGGCGCCCGACGCCAGATCGCGATGTGGAATCCCCCGATCGAGGATGAGGCGCTGCAGACGCGCCGCAGCGTCCTCGCGGAGGCGGCGGAGATCACAGCGCGGCTGGTGCGCGAGGGCGCACGGACGATCTGCTTCATGAAGTCGCGTAAGGGCGTGGAGCTGGTCGCGCGGCTCACGGCCGACGAGCTGCGCGCGGCAGGGCGCGATGACCTCGCAGACCGCGTCGCCCCGTACCGCGCGGGCTACACGCCGGGGCAGCGGCGCGAGCTCGAGCGACGACTGACCGAGGGTGAGCTGCTGGCCGTTGTCACAACCGACGCACTGGAGCTGGGGATCGACATCGGCGCGCTCGACGCTGCGGTCTGCGTGACCTTCCCCGGCACGGTCGCCTCACTGCGCCAGATGTGGGGGCGCGCCGGGCGGCGGGGACGGGGGCTCGCGGTCTACGTCGCCGGCGAGGACGCGCTCGATCAGTTCTTCTGCCGCCACCCCGACGAGTTCCTCGACCGACCGGTCGAGGCCGCGATCCTCCATCACGAGAACGAGCAGATCCACTTTCCGCACCTGCTGTGCGCAGCCCATGAGGGTCCGATCGATCCGGAGACCGATGCCGCGACCCTCGGGCCGCGCGTGCGCGCCCACTGCGAGGCGCTCGCCGGCCAGGGTCTGCTCGTTGAGCGACGCGGGCGCTTCAGCGTTCGTGCCGCGGAGGACTTCCCGGCAGCCCGAGTGTCGCTGCGTTCCGCATCACCGGACCACGTGCAGGTCGTTGACGTGTCGCAGGGGGAGATCCTGGGAACGGTTGAATCCGCGCGCGCCTGCTCGACCGTCCATGAGGGGGCCGTCTACCTGCACCTCGGACGCCAGTACGAGATCCGCGAGCTCGACCTCGATGCGCGTCGGGCCCTCGCGCAACCGTTCGAGGGGGACTGGTACACGCAGCCGAAGCGTGAGATCGACACGGAGATCGAGCAGCTGCTCGACCGCCGCACCACGCTGGGCGTGACGCTGAGCTTCGGGATGGTCACCGTGAGCGAACAGGTCCTCGCCTTCCAGCGCAAGAAGCTCGGGACGCGGGAGGTGATCGATCTGCAGGGCCTCCAGCTCCCGCGGACCGAATACACGACCCAGGCGCTCTGGTACGAGTTCGATGGCGAGGCCGGGGCAGACCTGCCGAAGGAGCTGCTGCTCGGCGCGCTGCACGCCGCCGAGCACGCGCAGATCGCGGTGCTGCCGCTGCTGGCGATGTGCGACCGCTGGGACATCGGCGGCCTCTCAACGAACGCCCACCCGCAGACCGGCTGCCCGACGATCTTCATCTACGACGGCCACCCCGGCGGTGTGGGAATCACGCGTCAGGGATACCTGCGCTTCGAGGATCTCGTCGCCGATGCGCGAGCGCTGATCGGTGAGTGCCCGTGCGAGGCGGGCTGCCCCTCGTGCGTGCAGTCGCCGAAGTGCGGCAATCTCAACGAGCCGCTCTCCAAGGCCGGCGCGCTGCACCTGCTGGACGCGCTGCTCGCGGCGGGTCAGGCGGGTTCGACGAGCCGCTGACGCAGGCTCTCGAGCACGTCATCTTCGAGGCCTGCCTCGAGCAGTAGGCCGCTCGCGCCGCCGTGACGGAGCTCCATCGCATCGAGCGCGGCGGCGAGCCCCTCGGGGGAGGCCTCCAGCAGATCGGCGCGCTCGCGCACGATCGCGTCGATGTCGATCTCCGGGTGGTCTGCGAAGGTCAGGCGGAGGCGATCGACGACGCCATCCATGTTCTGCTCGGTGAGCAGGTAATCGGCGATCACTGCGTCGCGCGGAACACCGATCGCGCTGAGCAGGACGGCGATCGCGACTCCGGTGCGGTCCTTCCCCACCGTGCAGTGGATGAGCACGGGACCCGGCTCCACCGCGACGATCTCCGCGATCTTCGCGAGCACATCGCCATTGGCGAGCATCCCGGCGTAGATCTCCTCGAAGGCGGCGTTCCCGCTCGGCAGCAGGTGGACGCCAGCGATGCCGGCCGAATCGTGGAGCGAGAGGCCGATCACCGTCGCGCCGTGCTCCTCGGCGAGCGGATGCCCGGAGGGCGCCTCCTCGGCGGCCCGGAGATCGATGACCGTCCGCGGTGGCCAGGCGCCGATCTGCGGCGGATGGTCACCGTGGTATGGAGCATCGCTGCGCAGCAAGACCCCGGACCGCACGATGCCGCCGCCCTCGACAGGCAGACCGCCGACATCACGCAGGTTCGCGGGGGTGGCGGTCACGCGTAGTCGTCTGCGCGCTTGCGCAGCAGCGGCAGCACATCGGTCGTGAACTGCTCAAGGAACCGGCGCTGATCATTCCCCGGCCCATGGACCACCAGATCCTGAAAGCCAAGCTCCAGATACGGCTCGATCCGCGCAACAACCTCCTGCGGATCATCAGAGACGATGAACCGCGTATGCGCATTCTCAAGATTCGCGTCCGCCAAACGCTCCATCTCGATCGGATCCTCAATGCCTTCCTTCTGCTCCGGCTTGAGCGCCAACGCAGCCCACCAATTACACGACTCCATCGCGTAATCACGATCACGGTCATACGCAACCTTGATCTCAATATTGCGACGGATCTGCGACGCATCACGCCCCGCCAGCGCCGCACCCTCCTCAACCTTCTCAAGCAGATCCAAATACAGCTGCGGGTTCTTCCCACTCGTACAAATGAACCCATCACCCACACGCCCAGCAAGCTTCGCCGCAAGCGGCCCCGACGCCGCCACATAGATCGGCACCGGCACCTGCGGCCGGTCATAAATCGTCGCGCGCGACGTGCGGTAGTACTCACCCTCGAAATCCACGCGCTCCTCACGCCACAACAGCGAAATCAACTCAATCGCCTCCGCCAAACGCATCCGGCGCTCCTTGCGATCAGGAAACACATCCCCCGTCGCCGGCGTCTCATTCATCGCCTCACCGGTACCCACACCCAAATACACACGCCCCGGATTGAGCTCCCCAAGCGTCGCAAACGCCTGCGCAATCACCGACGGGTGATACCGCAGCGTCGGCGTAAGCACACTCGTCCCCAAAACCGCCCGACACGTCGCCTGACCCACAGCCCCCAACCACGTCAACGCCGACGGCCCATGACCACCATGATGACGCCACGGCTGAAAATGATCAGACACCGCGATGATGTCAAAACCCGACGCATCAGCCAACGCCGAAAACTCAAGCAACTCACGCGGCCCAAACTGCTCAGCCGACGCCTTATATCCAATCCGAATAGGCATGGTCATGGGAAGAGTAC
>WLNG01000131.1 GCA_009699915.1 Actinomycetota bacterium | reverse complement strand
CCACAAGCAGATCAAGGCGCTCGAGAAGGTCAACGCGAACCATCCCTCGCAGGAGGGCCTCACCCACGCGAAGTACATGCGCGACAAGGTCATCCCCGCGATGAACGCCACCCGCGCGGTCGCCGACCGGCTCGAGAAGCTCGTCGCGGACGATCTCTGGCCGCTGCCCAAGTACAGCGAGATGCTCTTCATCAAGTAGCGCCTCACCCTTGCGTGTTGCGGGGGTCCGAGGCCGTCTGTTAAGAGTTCGTCATCCACGCGACCCGGCCACTGCGCCGGGTCGCCCGTCATCACCCACGAGGAGGAGCCCCGTGCACATCATCCGACCGAGCCGCGCGATCGGCCTGCTGGCGCTCGCCGCCCTGATCGCCTGCGCCGCGCTCGCCATGCTCACCCCGCCCGCACAGTCGGCCACGGCGAAGAAGATCTACGCCTGCCAGAAGAAGAAGGGCGGGACGCTGCGGATCGTCACGAAGTCGAAGAAGTGCCGCAAGACGGAGAAGAAGATCTCCTGGAATGTCGCGGGGCCTAAGGGCTCGACGGGGACGCAGGGCGCGGCCGGCCCGAGCGCGGTGCGCTTCAGCGGGACCGGCGGGACCGGCGGTGTGCTGAGCTCGAACACCATCGCGAGCTTCAGCCTCGGCGGGGTCGACTTCGAGGTGCGCTGCGCGAACGTCCTGTTCGCCAATGTCGTCGGGCTCTTCGCGAAGTCGGCGTCGGCGGCGACGTCGACGGCGAGCGGCATCCAGCAGAAGGACCTGGCCGATACGACGAAGGTCCTGCCGCTCTTCAAGGTCGTCTCGCTGCTGCCCGGCGGGCCCTTCGTGGCGCTCGATCCGGCAATCCCGACCGAGTCCGGGCCGGAGGTGAACGCCGGTCTGCTGACCTACATCGTCGACACCGGCACCAAGACGGTCGTGGTCCACGCCGCGATGTCGGTCAAGACCAGCTGCACGGTCTCCGGCTGGGCCTCCGCGGCCTGACCGGGGTCTGAGCAGACCGGACGTCCCCGACGCCCGCCATCCGGCGGGCGTCGGTCGTTCGGGGTCGTCGCCCGCCGGCCGCGGCCTTGACACGCTCGTGTCAAGGTTGCCTCTCGCCCTGATAGCCTCGGACGATGCCCCGCGACTACCTCGCCGCCGTCCGCGACCACGTCGTCATCTTCGACGGCGGGATGGGCGCGACGCTCGAGCAGTTCGAGCTGACGGCCGAGGACTACGGCGGTCTCCAGGGCAAGTGCCACGAGGCGCTCGTGCTCAACCGGCCCGACGTCATCGAGGGTGTCCACGCCACGATGGTCGAGGCCGGCGCCGAGGTCGTCGAAACCGACACCTTCCAGGCAAGCCGCCTGAAGCTGGAGGAGTGGGGCCTGGCTGAGCACACGCTCGAGATCAACCGCCGCGCCGTCGAGATCGCGCGCAAGGCGGTCGGCGAGGACCGCTTCGTCGCCGGCTCGATCGGGCCGACCGGCCATCTGCCCGCCTCCGACGACCCGACGCTCGGCGCGATCCGCTTCGGCGAGCTCGTCACCGTCTTCGAGGAGCAGTCGCGCGGCCTCGTCGAGGGCGGCGCCGACCTCCTCATCATCGAGACGGCCCAGGACATCCTCGAGGTGAAGGCCGCGATCTTCGGCGCCCGCGAGGCCTTCACGAACACCGGCAGGAGCGTTCCGATCCAGGTCTCCGTCTCGCTGCTGCCCAACGGCGGCAAGATGCTGCTCGGTACGGACATCGACGCGGTCCTCACGACGCTCGAATCGCTGAAGGTCGACGTGATCGGGCTCAACTGCTCGACCGGCCCGGAGGACATGCGCGACGCGATCCGCTTCCTCGGCGAGTTCGCAAGCGTCCCCGTCCACTGCATCCCGAACGCGGGGCTCCCCCAACAGGGTCCCGACGGCGAGACGATCTTCCCAGAGGGGCCCGAGCAGCTCGCGAGCGTCCTCGGCGAGTTCGTCGAGCGCTACGGCGTGGGCATCGTCGGCGGCTGCTGCGGCACCACGCCGGACCACATCCGCGCGATCGCGCAGCGCTGCGGCGGTCTCACCCCGGCCCCGCGCCCGGCCCGGCGCCCGGCGCGCGTGAGCTCGCTGATGACCGCGACGGCGCTCGTGCAGGACCCCTCGCCGACGCTTGTCGGCGAGCGCGTGAACTCGCAGGGCTCGCGCAAGGTGAAGGAGCTGCTGCTCGCCGACAATTACGACGGCCTCGTCCAGATCGCCGAAGATCAGGTGGAGGGCGGTGCACACGTGCTCGACCTGTGCGTCGCATTGACCGAGCGCATCGATGAGGACGAGCAGATGCGCGAGGTCGTCAAGCGCGTCTCTCTCACGCAGCCATCACCGGTTCAGATCGACTCGACCGAGCCCCCAGTCATCCGCGCCGCGCTCGAGGTCGCCTCTGGCCGGGCGATCGTGAACTCCGTCAACCTCGAGGCCGGCTCCGACAAGCTCGACGAGGTCGTGCCGCTCGCCGTCGCGCACGGCGCGGCCGTGATCGCGCTGACGATCGACGAGGTCGGGATGGCCAAGACGGCCGAGCGCAAGGTCGAGATCGCCCAGCGGATCACCGACCTCTGTGCCGCGCACGGCCTGGAGCCGGAGGCGCTGATCTTCGATGCGCTCACCTTCACGCTGACCACCGGCGACGAGGAGTGGCGTCCGTCCGCGGTCGAGACGATCGCGGGCATCCGCCGCATCAAGGCTGAGATCCCCGGCGTCCTCACCTCGCTCGGCGTCTCCAACGTCTCATTCGGCATCTCGCCCGGTGCCCGCGCCGTCCTGAACTCCGTCTTCCTCCACCACTGCGTGGAGGCCGGGCTCGACCTCGCGATGGTCAACCCGAACCACATCACCCCATACGGGGAGATCAGCGACCACGAGCGCGGCCTGGCCGACGACCTCGTGCTCAACCGCCGCGAGGACGCGCTGGAGCGGTTCATCGCGCACTTCGAGTCGAAGGGTGCCGACGAGGAGGACGCCGGCAGCGCCGATCCGACCGAGGGCATGGAGCCCGAGGAAGCCCTGCACTTCCACATCCTGCGCCGCCGCAAGGAGGGCGTCGAGGACTGGATCGACCGCGCCGTGGAGAAGATCGGGGCGGTCCCGACGCTCAACGAGGTCCTACTGCCCGCGATGAAGGAGGTCGGCGACAAGTTCGGCGCCGGCGAGCTCATCCTGCCCTTCGTCCTGCAGTCGGCAGAGGTGATGAAGCGTGCGGTATCGCGGCTGGAGCGTTACCTCGACCGCATCGAGGGCTACACGAAGGGCACCTTCGTGCTCGCGACCGTCTTCGGCGACGTCCACGACATCGGCAAGTCGCTCGTGAACACGATCCTCTCAAACAACGGCTACACCGTGATCGACCTCGGCAAGCAGGTGCCGGTCCAGACCATCATCGACGCCGCCAAAGAGCACGACGCGACCGCGATCGGCCTCAGCGCGCTGCTTGTCTCGACCTCCAAGCAGATGCCGCTCTGCGTCCAGGAGCTGCACGCGCAGGGGTTCGACTACCCGGTCCTGATCGGCGGCGCGGCGATCAACCGGGCATTCAGCCTGCGCGCGATCTACCCCCACGGCCGCGAGAGCGACGAGCAGTACGCCGGTGGTCTCTTCTACTGCAAGGACGCCTTCGAGGGGCTCGCCGTGATGGATCAGCTCGTCGAGCCCGAGGCGCGTGCGGCGCTCATGGCGAAGGTCGCGGACGACGCACAGAGGATGCGCGACCAGGGCCCCGAGCCCGTGGAACTCCCCACCGACGACGACAGCGTGCGCTCGGCGGCGCGCACCGACAACCCCGTCCCGACTCCGCCGTTTTGGGGCGTGCGCGAGATTCCCGTCGATCCCGACGAGCTCTACCACCACCTCGACACCCACGTGCTCTTCAAGCTCCACTGGGGCGGGCGCGGCGTGAAGGGCGAGGCCTGGCGCGAACTGGTGCAGGGGGACTTCCGCCCGCGCCTTGAGCGCATGTGGCGCGAGCAGGACTACCTGCGACCGCGCGCGCTGCTCGGCTACTTCCCGTGCTTCTCGCAGGGCAACGACATCATCCTGCTCGACCCCGAAGACCACGAGCGCGAACTGACGCGCTTCACCTGCCCGCGCCAGCCGGGGCACGACCGCCTCTGCCTGGCCGACTTCTACCGCCCGAAGGACGCGGGGGAGCTCGATGTCGTCGCGATCACCGCGGTCACCTCCGGCGGCGAGGTCACCGAGCTGATGGCGCGGCTGGAGGCCGAGGGCGAGTTCGCCGAGCAGCTCTTCGTTCACGGCCTCGGCGTGCAGACCGCGGAGGGCCTGGCGGAGTGGCTGCACTCCCGCGTCCGCGCCGACCTTGGAATCGAGCGCACCCAGGGCCGCCGCTACTCGTGGGGGTACCCGGCCGTCCCGGATCAGTCCGAGCACGTGAAGGTTGAGGCGCTGCTCGACCTCGCGCAGATCGGAATGTCGATCTCCCCCGGCTTCGCGCCGGAGCCCGAACAGTCAACGCTCGCGATCGTCGCCCACCACCCCGACGCGACCTACTTTGGGATGCGCTCGGGAACGTTGCCCTCATCCGACAGGCAGCGCACCGACGAGGTGATCGCGGGCAGCAACCGCGATCCCGGGAATCTCGGCGACCTGACCGACGCCGACCCTGACGATCTGGCCGAGGCTCAGGCCGTCTCGGCCGACGCCGGCGCCTGACCCTCAGCGCGCCTCGAGCAGCCGCAGCTTCGCCGAACGGTCGAGGCGCTTGATCCGTGCTTCTTCACGCCGGGCGGCAGGTCGATCCTCCATCTCCCAGCTGCCGGCGAGTTCGATCGGCAGGCGGCTGCGGGTATAGCGGCTGGCGGTCCCCGCAGCGTGCGCGGCAAGACGACGGTCGAGGTCGTTCGTCCAGCCGGTGT
>WLNG01000130.1 GCA_009699915.1 Actinomycetota bacterium | reverse complement strand
GCACTGACTGCCCTGCCGAGATTAGGCCCGCAGGGAAGCAGAGACCTTATCCCGAAGTCCAAACTCCCGGCGGGTCCCTTTAGACACGCGGGCAGGGTGTCGAAACGCCGCCGGAAAACCTTCGACAACGGGCTAATGGACGTCGGGCCGCGCTGCCGCAGACTGCCGCGCATACCCCGACCCATGGAGGACCTATGAGACGTTCACACGGCCTACTGGCCTTGAGCGCCGTACTCGCGCTCTCGCTGATCGCCCCTGCGGCGGCGAGCGCGGACATGTGGCAGGCAAAGGGCGTCCCGGAATCCGTCGGTATCAACACCCTCTGGGTGCTGATCGCAGCCGTCCTCGTGATCTTCATGCAGGTCGGCTTCATGTTTCTGGAGATCGGCTTCTCCCGCGGGAAGAACGCGGGCACGGTCGTCGCGAAGATCTTCACGAACTTCTCGATCGCGGCGATTCTCTACTGGGCGGTCGGCTTCGCGTTCGCGTTCGGAGGGTCGCTCGGCCACGTGATCGGCACCGAGGGCTTCTTCCTGCGCGACTTCGGGAACCCGACGGATGCGTTCCCGATCATGGGATTCTCCGACGCCACGATCGAGGCGAAGTGGCTCTTCCAGTTTTCCTTCTGCGCGGTCTCCCTGGCGATCGTCTGGGGCACCACGCTCGAGCGCATCAAGTTCGGCGTGTACGTGATCTACGCGGTGATCTTCTCCGCCCTGATCTATCCGATCTTCTCGGGCTGGGTCTTCGGTGGCGGTTGGCTGCAGGTGAAGACCGGCATGCAGGACTTCGCCGGCTCGACGGCCGTCCATCTGATCGGCGCTGCCGGTGGCCTCGCGGTCCTGCTGCTGCTCGGCGCACGCAAGGGCAAGTACGGGCCTGACGGCACGCCGCGGGCGATCCCGGGCCACAACATGCCGCTCTTCGGTCTGAGCGTCGGCATCCTGTTGATCGGGTGGTTCGGGTTCAACCCGGGCTCGACGCTCAACGCGCTCGACACCCGCTTCGCCGAGATCGCTTTGGTGACGCTCCTGGCTGCGGGCGCCGGTGCTCTGGGCTCGCTGGCGACCTCGTGGAGCATCACGAAGACGATCGATATCGGCATGGTCGGCAACGGCGTGATCGGCGCGCTCGTGGCGATCACGGCGCCGTCCGGGTACGTCGTCCCGTGGGCCGGCGTCGTCATCGGCCTGATCGCCGGCGTGATCGTGCCGATCGGTGTCTACGCGATCGACAAGAAGCTCGACGACCCGGTGGGCGCGCTCACCGCGCACGGGCTCTGCGGCATCTGGGGCACGCTCTCATGCGGCCTCTTCACCCTCCCGGCGCTGGCGGAGTTCAACACCGTCGGCAAGGGCGGTCTCCTCTACACCGGCTCGTTTGTGCAGCTCGGCCATCAGGCTCTCGGTGTCGCCGTCGTGGGCGTGGGTGTCTTCGTGACCAGCTACCTCGTGTTCTGGCTGATCAAGAAGACCTACGGCCTGCGCGTCACCGCGGAGGAGGAGATGCAGGGCCTGGACATCTCCGAGCACGGGATGTACGGGTACCCCGAGCAGTTCATTCCCGCCTCCGAGCTCGTGGGCTACGGTGCGGCACCCCAGTACGGCGCAACGATTTCCACAGGCGCTGCAACGACGGAGGTCACGGCATGAAGAAGGTTGAGGCATACATTCGCCACGAGGCATTCGAGCCCATCCGCATGGAGCTGCTCGAACTCGGGTTCCCCTCGCTGACGGTCAGCGAGGTCAAGGGCTCGGGCCGGCAGAAGGGGATCGTTGAGACCTATCGCGGCGCGTCACTGACGAGCCACCTGCGGCCGAAGATCAAGCTCGAGTGCGTGGTGGCGACCGAGGACGTGAAGACGATCGTCGACACGATCCTGAAGTACGCGCAGACCGGCGAGGTCGGTGACGGCAAGGTGTTCGTGATCCCGGTCGAAGAGGCGTACCGGGTTCGCACGGGGGAGTCGGGGGTCGAGGTCCTCCAGGCGCATCCCGGAGCGGCGGCGGAGGCCTAGAGGCCTGGTGGCGGGGAGCGGGGCTGCGCGATGCGCCGTCCCGCTCCCCGCTGCGCTCAGGGCTGGCTCTCGACGACCGCGCCGGTGCGCGGGTTCACCGAGCTGCTGCGCGCACGGTGCATGACGCGCACGGTGAAGGAGCCCTCGGGAATCTCGTCCGCGGGCGTCCGCGCGATGGCGTTGCCGTCGAGCCCCGCTCCCGCGCGATAGCGCACGATGTGCGCTCCGGAGCGCACGGCGGTAAGCACGAAGGTGAAGGTCCGTTCGTCGCCTGAGCGCAGCGGTCCGAGTGCCCAGGTGTTGACGTAGGCGGTCTTCCCGCCGACCGGACCGACGTCGACCACCCAGATCGGCCGGGAAGGATCCATCGACTCCGGCTGCGCCTCGAGGTCGCTGAGGCCATCCACCGTCAGCGAGACGTTCGGGACCGTCTGAGAACCGGCGTTGCGGACGGTCACGCGAAGGCTGGTCGTCTGCCCGAGGCTCTGCAGGCGTGGGAACGATGCCTCGGTGATCTCGACGGCGTAGGTCCCCTTCGGCTCGTTGGCGTCTTGCGGTGTCCCGCCGCAGCCCGCAGCGCCGAGCAGCGCAGCGGTCGCTAGAGCGGCGAACACCGCTTTCCGGGGCCCGCCGAAACCGATGCTGATCACGGGCGGCGACGCTACCACAGCGGCCGGTGCCGTCCTGAGAGCGACCGCGCCGAGGGAGGGTTCGGCGTCCGCTCCCGATGGTGTTTGCGACGGATCCGCATGCTCCCATAGAGTCCACGACGCCGAGGTCGCTGTACGCGGCCCAAGTCCGCGATCTGGGAAGGGGGTGCATGTGGTTCGCAACGCCGCAGGCCGGGCCACCGCCCCCGCGCGTGGTTTCTTCGAAGAGATCGGCGACGTGATGCTCCTCACGGGCCGCACGCTCGTCTCTGCGGTCCGCCCGCCGTACCCCTACGGCGGCGAGTTCGTCTCGCAGTTTCTGTTCGCGATGCGCCTCTGCTGGTTCCCGCTGCTGATCTCGACGGTGGCGTTCGGTTACGCCGCGCCGGGCCTGCAAGCGGCGAACTTCCTTGTGCTCTTCGGCGCGTTGGACCGGCTCGGCGGCTTCTTCGTCCTGGCCTCGATCCGCGAGTTCGCGCCGTTTGTGACGGCGATCGTGCTGGCCGGCGTGGCGGGGACCGCGATCACCGCCGATCTCGGAGCCCGCAAGATCCGCGAGGAGCTCGACGCGCTCCAGGTCCTCGGGGTAGACCCGGTGAAGAACCTGGTGGTGCCCCGCTTTTTGGCCCTGATGCTCGTCACGGGCCTCTTCGACATCTACGCGCTGCTCTTCGGGATCCTCGGCGGGATCATGACGACGCTGGTCAATCACGCACCGCTCGGGCCGTTCTGGGCGACCTTCTTCACGAACGCCTCGGTCACCGACCTCTGGGGGTCGGTGCTGAAGTGCACGCTCTTCGGCGCGATCATCGCGGTCGTCTGCTGTTACAAGGGCATGACGGCCTCCGGTGGCGCCGCCGGCGTGGGCCGCGCCGTGAATCAGGCCGTGGTGATCGCCTTCCTTGGCGTCTTTGCCTTCAACTACGTCTTCACCCAGACGCTGCTGGCGACCCACCCCGAGATCAACGTCATCCGGTAGGCACGGCAGTGCAACCGAACAGCTGGCTGAGCGTCCCACGCGACTGGATCGCCTCCTTCGGAGAGATCGCGAAGTTCGCCGGCCGGATGCTGCGCGACGTCCTCACGCTGCGCGTCCTGCGCTTCTTCGGCGAGACGCTGCGCCAGGCGGGCATCCTGATCGTCTCCTCGACGCTCGTCATCTGGGGCCTGGTCTTCATCATCGGGCTCCAGTGCGGGATCGAGGGCGCGTACTTCAACCGCTCGGTCGGCGCTCCGGCGTACGCCGGTGTGTTCGCGGCGTGGTGCGACCTGCGTGAGCTTGTCCCGTACGCCTTCGGCTACATGATGGCGGCGAAGGTCGGCACCGGCATCGTCGCGGAGCTCGGCTCAATGCGGATCTCCGAGGAGATCGACGCGCTTGAGGTGATGGGCTTCGACTCGATGCTCTTCCTCTGCGCGACGCGCCTGCTCGCGGCCTGGATGGTGCTGCCGTTTCTGTACGTCGCCGCGGTCGGCGCCGGCTTCCTGGCGAGCTACCTGGCGGTTGTCGTCCAGATCGGCGAGGTCTCCCAAGGCGGCTATTCGTTGATCTTCTGGCAATTCCAGAACCCGCCGGACCTGCTCTTCAGTGGGATCAAGGCGATGGCGATGGCGACCGTGATCGTGCTGGTCGGCTGTTATTACGGCTACACGGCTCGCGGCGGACCGGTCGGGGTGGGAACGGCGACCGCCAAATCAATGGTGCTGAACATCGTGCTCGTGCATCTCGTCGGGATGCTCGGCACGCAGGTCTTCTGGGGCGCGAACCCGCGCGCCCCGATCGGAGGATGAGGATGAGCGAGGAGCAGCTGGGCGATCAGGGTGTGGCCGATGTCGCGGGCGTCGCGGCGCCCACCCAACAGGACGAGTACCGCTGGCACACCGGTCTCAACCGTCCGACGGGCGTACCGGACGCCGTCGAATTCATCGACGTCCACAAGTCCTTTGGCAGCAACAAGATTCTGAAGGGCCTGAATATGGGCCTGCCGGAGGGCAAGATCTCGATGATCCTCGGCCCGTCCGGCACCGGCAAATCGGTCTGTATCAAGCACATGGTCGGTCTGCTGTACCCCGACGACGGCGACGTGCTCGTGTACGGCGAGTCGGTCCCCTCGATGCGCGATGGCGAGCTCTTCGAGATGCGCAAGAAGTTCGGCGTCCTCTTCCAGGACGGCGCGCTCTTCGGCTCGATGAACCTCTACGACAATGTCGCCTTCCCGCTGCGCCAGCACACCGACAAGGGCGAGGACGAGATCCGCGACCTCGTCATGCGCCGGCTCG
>WLNG01000013.1 GCA_009699915.1 Actinomycetota bacterium | reverse complement strand
GATCGCCACGACGTTCAGCCCGTCGGCGGCGAGCCGGCGCACGAACGCCGCGCCGAGACCCTCGGAGGCGCCGGCGACGACGGCCCACGGACCGTACGCGGCGCTGAACGGCGACATCGTCACGGACGGAGTTTCAGCGTCTTCGCCAGCGTTCCTGTATTCCCGGCGCGGTCGGTCGCCTTGACGACGACCTTCACCGTCGTCCCGCGGCGGGGAAGACGCACGCGCTGCGTGGCGCCGGTCCTCGCCTTCGCCGAGCCGACCTTGATCGTGACCCTCCGCACGCCGCTCGGGTCGGTCGCCCGCACCTTCAGCGTCACGCGTCGCCCGCGGCGCGGCGTGCCCTTCACCGTCAGGCGGATCCGCGGCGCGGCGCGGTCCGGCGCCGTGCCGGTCGTCTTGAAGGTGCGCACCTGCGAGCAGTCCTCGACTCCGGCGGTCGCCGGCACGTCGAAGCAGACCGCCCAGCGGTAGGTGGTGCCGGAGTCCAGCCCGGTCGCCGTCGCGGAGAACGGCGTCGCGGTGGTGCCCGCGACGGCCGTGAGGCTGCGCGTCGCGACGACCGGGAGCTTCGCGGCGACCGCCGTCGTGCTCGTCCCCGCACGGAAGGTGAGCGTCCCCGCCGGGCTCGGCGCCGACGGGAAGCCGCCGAACGTGGCGGTGTGATCGCCGACCGCGGTCGCGGCGCCGGTGGCCTCGGCGTATCCGGCGACGACGTCGGCGGAGGTCGAGCACATCAGCGAGCCCGCCTGGTAGCACGCACGCATCTCCAGCACCGACCACGCCGCGAGGCCGGTGAGGTCCGCCGCGAGCTCGGGGCCGTCGGCCGTCGTCTGACTGAGCGCGCCGAGCGAGATGTTGGTGAACGCCGCGCTCGATCCGCTCGCTCGGCGCTGCAGCAGCAGCGTGCCGGCCGGATGTCCACCAAGCACCTGGCCGCGGACCGTCATCCGGGTGCTGTCGGGGCGGTCGGCGGGGGTGTCCGCCGGGCTGCGCAGCGTCGAGCTGACCGCGCCGGTGGTGAGGGTGCCGGCGCGGCAGGCAAGGTCGGCGAGCGTCCCGGTGTTCACGGTGCAGGCCTTGTACGTGTAGGTGGTGAGCGGCGCGAGGAAGCAGGTGGTGCCGCCCTGCTGCAGGTCGCCGAACTGGATCTCCGAGCTGAACGGCCCCCGGAAGGGCACCGACCCCGGGGCCGCAAAGGTCGTCGGCAGCCCGGCGCAGGCGTGCCCGGACGCGAAGGTCGGACTCGTGGCTGCGTCGACCTTCAGGTAGTACTGCGTCGCCGCGCCGGTGTTGATGCCGAAGGGGATGCGGGCGCCGACCGCGGTGGTCGCGACGCCCTCCGGGAAAGACACCTCGGTGGTGGAGCCGGCCGGAGCCGCGCCCACCGTCATGCCGACGCTCGCCATCACGCACGACGTCCCGACCGCGCAGACGAGATACGACACCGGCTGGTTCGTCATCGTCTGCGTCGCCGTCACCGGCACCAGCAGCTGGACGCTCGGGTACTCCTGGCTCTCCTGCGGCGCCCGGATCCCGACGAACCAGAAGCTGCCGGCGGGGCCTCCGACGTCCGGGAGCACCGGACTCGCCTTCGGGCGCAGCTCGAACCGCCGGGTGACGGCGTCGAAGCTGACGCTGCCGGGGCAGTTCGCCGCGGCGCGCGAGTCGAACACCGTCTGCCCCTGGGCGTTCGAGCCGAACCGGCGGCAGATCGGGACGTTCGACCCGCCGGTCGCCGGCTGCACGCCCGGCGGAAGCGTCACCTGGACGGAGAAGAAGTCCGCGGCGCAGTCGAAGCTCACGATGAAGTCCACGCGCACCGAGAGGTAGACGACGTCGCCGACCTTCGGCTCGACGCCCGCCGCCTGCTGCGAATAGCCGGGCGTGATCTCCTCGGAGGCGCAGTTCCCCTGCGCGGTCAGCACCTGCGGGCCGGTCTTCAGCACGGCAGCCCCGGCCGGCGCCGAACATGCGGCGGCCGCGATCGCGAGGGCGGCGAGGGCCCGTGCGAGCCTCCGTCCATGGCACCGCATGGCGCGAAGCCTATGCCATGCGCCGCTGGCGCGGAGGGCCTGCGTCTGGGAGACTCCCGGCGAACCGATCCCGGAGGGGTCATGCGCAGGACGCGATTCGTGGTGGCGATGGTGACGGCGGCGGCGCTCGCGGCGCTCGCGCCCGCCGGTGCGGGGGCGACCGACTGCTCCGGAACGACGCTCACCGATCCCGCCGGCAACATCTGGACGAGCAGCTCGAGCGGCGAGGCCACGTTCTCGTACGGGGCGGCGTCCTACTTCTTCTCCCTGTTCGCCACCTACAGCCCCGACACGCCGACCTCCTGCTCGCTGGAGGCCGGCGGACGGCAGCTCGTCTTCCCGGAGGTCGCACTGAGCGGTGGCACGATCGGCCTCTCCATGTCGCGCAAGGTCTACGTCCCGTCGAACGGCCCGGCGTTCGCGCGCTTCATCACCTTCGTGCGCAACACCGCCGCACACAGCAAGCCGCTCGACTTCGGGTTCTACGCGTCGAGCGGCGCCGGGTTCCTGCGCGGCAGTTCGAGCGGTGACCTCGTGCTCTCCGGCGCCGACTCCTGGGGAGTGCTGGCCAACCAGGGCGCTCCGGCCGATCCGATCCCCGGCGCCAGCGAGCGCGTCCTCGGCCTGCTCTGGGATGCGGCGACATCGCTCCCTGTGACGACCCGCACGTCGGCGGTGCTGGAATCCCCGGGCATCGTCGCGACGGTTCCCCCGTTCACCTCACCCGGTTCGACGCCGACGGCGTTCTACAGCGGTGTCGTGCTCGCGCCAGGGCAGACGGCCGCGTTCATGCAGGTCGCGATCGTCCGTCCCAGCTCCTCCGCCGGGATCAGCGCCGCGCTCGCCGACGCGGCCGCGCTCGACGCGGCGCCCGCGGAGATCTACGCCGGCCTCACCGCGACCGAGCTCTCGCAGCTGCGCAACTGGCCGAACCCCGACCCGGACGGCGACGGGAAGCGGCTGCTCGCCGACAACTGTCCGAACGTCGCCAACGCGAACCAGAAGGACACCGATCGTGACGGCATCGGCGACGCCTGCGACCCGAGCGACGGCGTGCTCTTCCAGGGCAAGGCGAACGGCATCGCGAAGAAGACCTCCTGGAGGACGTTCCTCAAGGGCGTGAAGGGGAAGGCGGGGTGCGGCGAGCCCTGCGCGGTGGACATCACGCTGCTCGGCTCGTTGAAGGGCCGGGCGACCGTCTCACGCACCTATCCGCTCATCCTCGGCCGGCAGCGCCTGAAGCAGCGGACCGGCATGCGCGCCTTCAAGGTGAAGCCCGCGAAGGCGCTCACGGGGACGTCCGGCACGATCCACGTGCTGCTGCGCATCGTCCTCACCGACAACAGCGGCGCGCAGCGCGTGATCGAGCGCCCGATCACCGTGACGGGCTGACGCGCCGTTTCGTCCCGCCGCCCGCGGGGGACGTACTTCGGGCATGATCGGCCGGATCCTCGACACGCTCCTCGACCGCACGGTCGTGGCGGGCTACACGAACGTGGGCTACCGCCTGCGGCATTCGCAGTGGGGCGATGCGCCCCTGCCGCGCATGGACGGGAAGACCGTCCTGATCACCGGCGCGACCGCCGGGCTGGGACTGGCGGCAGCCGAGGGCTTCGCGGGCCTCGGCGCGCGCGTGCTGCTCGCGGCGCGCGATGCTGCGCGCGGCGAGGCGACGCGGGCGAGGATCGCGGCGCTGACCGGCGCTGACGTGGCGGTCGTGGCCTGCGACGTGAGCGACATGGCGTCGGTCCGGGCATGCGCCGAGCACCTCCGCGCGACCGAGCCGCGGCTCGACGTGCTCGTCAACAACGCCGGCGTGCTGCCGACCGAGCGGCAGCAGACGGCGGCGGGCCTCGAGCTGACCTTCGCGACGAACGTGCTCGGGCCGTTCCTGCTGACGAACCTCCTGCTCCCGCTGCTGCGCGCGAGCGCTCCGTCACGGATCGTCACCGTCTCCTCCGGCGGGATGTACACGCGTGCGCTCGACATCGACGACCTGCAGACCGAGCGCCGCGAGTACGACGGCCCAGTGGTTTACGCGCGCACCAAGCGCGCCGAGGTGATCCTCACCGAGCTCTGGGCGCAGCGACTCGCGGGCACCGGCGTCGTCGCGCACGCGATGCACCCCGGCTGGGCCGACACGCCCGGCATCGCCGGCTCGCTGCCCACCTTCCACAAAGTCACGCGCCCGCTGCTGCGCAGCGCGGCCGAGGGGGCCGACACGATCGTTTGGCTCGGTGCCGCGGACGAGCCTGCGACATGCAGCGGCCTCTTCTGGCACGACCGCAGGCCGCGCCCGACGCACCGCGTACCGTGGACGAAGGAGACCCCGGAGGATCGCGAGCGCCTCTGGCAGGCGTGCAGCGAGCTCTCTGGCTGGACACAGGAGGACTGAGATGGCCCGATACCGCACGACAATTGAAAGCCCGCGCACGCAGGAGGAGTGCTTCGCAGCGCTCAGCGACTTCTCAAGCGCGGCGCAGTGGGACCCCGGGGTCGTGCGCGCCTCACGCGTCGGCGACGAGCCGATCGGCGCGGGCTCGCGCTTCGAGCTCGTCGCGGCGTTCATGGGGCGCGAGGTCGAACTGACGTACGAAATCACCGCGTACGAGGCGCCGCGCCGCGTGGTGCTGCGGGCCGAGAACGCGAGCGTCACCTCGCTCGACGAGATCACCTTCGATCCCGCCCCGGGCGGGGGGACGCTCGTGACCTACGACGCCGACCTGCGGCTGAAGGGGCCGATGCGCCCGCTCGACCTCGGCCTGCGGCTCGTCTTCGGGCGCATCGGCGACAAGGCGGCCGCCGGCCTGCGGGACTTCCTGGGCGCCCCCGCCTGACCGGGCGCGGTAGCGTCGCGTACATGGCACGCCTTCCGTACGTCGACCCCGACACCGCACCCGCCCACGTCGCCGAGCAGCTTCGCGGCGTCCCACCGATGACGGTCCTGCGCACCGTCGCCCACGCCCAGGACGTCTTCGGTCCGTGGCTGCGCTTCTCCGGTGGCATCCTCAACGACCTCGCCCTCGACCCGGTGCTGCGCGAGCTGGCGATTCTGCGCGTCGCCGCGCTGTCACCCGGAGCGGACTACGAGTGGGACCAGCACGAGGTGATCGCCCGGCAGGTCGGCGCGACCGACGCCCAGATCGAGGGCGCGCGCAGCGGCGCGGGGCTGAGCGGCGACGAGGCGCTGATCGTCCGCTTCACCGAGGAGGTCGTGCGCGACGTCGGCGTGTCAGACCCCACCTGGGAGGCCGCCGCCGCGCGCTGGAGTGCACGCGAGCTCGTCGAACTGCTGCTCGTGATCGGGCAGTACATGATGGTCGCCCGGATCATCGCGACCGTCCGCGTCGATCCGGACCCGCCCGCGGGGACGGCGCTGCTCGATGCGCTCCCGTCGGGGTGACGCACCCGGTAGCGTCAGGGAATGTCACCTCGCGAGAACGCCAGCGGCCCGGGATCGGGCTGGACCCCGCCGACGTACACGGTCGGCGATGACCTGAAGGTCGTCGGCGGGTACACGCCGGACGGCGTCAACAACTGGGGACGGTGGGGGGCCGACGACCAGCTCGGGACCCTGAACCTGATCGGCCCGGAGCAGGTGAGCTACGCCACGTCGCTTCCGCGGCGCGGGCGGGTGATCTCCCTCGCCCTGCCGATCTCCGGCGAGGCGCCGCGTCACCCGACGCGCGCACCGGCGAAGAACTACGTCGCCGTCAGCGGCACCGACGCCGTCAGCGACACGCCGATCTGGCTGACGAACTTCGTCTACACCGACGACGCCCTCGACATGTCGACGCACGGGACGACCCATTGGGATGCGCTCGCGCACGTGATCGTCGACCACACGATGTACAACGGCTTCTGGGCGGGAGCGACGACCGGCGCGGGCGCCGAGGTCCTGGCGATGGGCCGTCACCACGCCAGCTTCGTCGGGCGGGGCGTGCTGCTCGACGTCGCACGCCACCTCGAGGTCGAGTGGCTCGAGCCGACGATGGTCCTCGAGCCGGACCTCCTCGACGCGGTCGCCGCGGCCCAGGGGCTCGAGCTGCGCGAGGGCGACATCGTCCTCCTGCGCACGGGCTCGATGAAGCGCTGGTGGACGCTTGAGAGCGACGCGGCCCGGCTCGAATGGTTCTCGGCGTCGCCGGGTCCCGGGCTGGCCTGCACCGAGTGGTACCACCGGCACGGCGTCGCGGCGTCCGCCGCCGACAACTTCTCCTTCGAGGCGATCCCGGGAGAGACGCCGCAGACCAGGATGTTCCCGCTCCATCAGCGCCTGATCGTCGACCTCGGCATGCCGATCGGAGAACTGTGGGTCCTCGACGAGCTGGCCGACGCGTGCGCCGAGGATGAGAGCTGGGAGTTCCTGCTGATCGCGCCGCCGCTCAACCTGCCGCGGGCGCTCGGGTCGCCGGTGAACCCGATCGTCGTGAAGTAGGGCTCAGAGCCCGAGCGAGCGGCCGACGATCTCCTTCATGATCTCGGTCGTCCCGCCGTAGATGCGCTCGACGCGGCAGTCGCGCCAGAGCCGCGCGATGTCGTACTCCTCCATGTAGCCGTAGCCGCCGTGGAGCTGCATGCCCAAGTCTGCAACGCGGAACTCGAGCTCGGTCGTCCAGTACTTGGCGGCCGCGGCCTCCTCGGAGCTGAGCTCCCCGGCGATGTGCGCCTCGATGCAGCGATCGACGTAGACGCGCGCGATCCCAACCTCGGTCGCGACCTCCGCCAGCGAGAAGCGGTTGGCCTGGAAGCTGCCGATCGGCTTGCCGAAGGCGTTGCGCTCGCGGACATAGTCGAGCGTGAGATCGAGCGCGCGCTCGGCGGTGGCGACGGCGGTGATGGCGATCGAGAGACGCTCCTGCGGGAGGTTGAGCATCAGCAGCGAGAGTCCGCGGCCCTCCTCGCCGATCAGGTTCTCCGGCGGCACCGCGACATCCTCGAAGAAGAGCTCGGCGGTGTCCTGCCAGCGCCGGCCGACCTTGTCGAGCTTGCGCCCGCGCGTGAACCCCTCCATGCCCGCCTCGACGGCGAAGAGCCCCATGCCGAGGTCCTCCCCGCCGCGGCGCATGCGTGCGGCGACGACGACGAGATCGGCTTGGCTGCCACAGGTGATGAAGGTCTTCGACCCGGTCAGCGACCAGTGGTCGCCCTGCCAGGTCGCCATCGAGGCGATCGCGCGCAGGTCGGACCCCGTGCCCGGCTCGGTCATCGCGATCGCGGGGATGATGTCGCCGGCCGCGACGCCGGGGAGCCAGCGCTCGCGCTGCTCGGGCGTTGTCAGATCGAGCAGATAGGGCGCGACGATGTCGTTGACGAGATAGAAGTAGTCGGTCGGCGTACCGGTCCGGGCCGCCTCCTCATCGAGCACCGCGTTGAAGCGGAAGTCCACGACTCCCGCCCCGCCGAGCTCCTCGGGGATCTGGAACGCGACGTAGCCCTGCGCGGCCGCGTGGCGCCAGAAGCCGCGGTCCATCATGCCTGCCGACTCCCACGCCTCGCGCTGCGGAACCGCCTCGCGCAGGAGAAACCCGCGGACCGATTCGCGAAAGGCCTCGTGCTCGTCTTCGAAGATCGTCCGGCGAAGCCTGCCGCCGCGGACCGCTGTGCCGTCGCTCATGCCGATCAGGCCTTTGCGGGCGCCGCCTCCTTGGCGTACTCGTAGAAGCCGCGCCCCGTCTTACGGCCGTGGTGGCCGGAGACGACCAGCCGCTTGAGAAGCGGCGGCGGCGCGTACTCGGGCTGCTTGAACTCGTCGTAGAGCGAGTCGCAGACGGCGTAGAGCACGTCGAGGCCGATCATATCGCAGAGCGTGAGCGGGCCCATCGGGTGGCCGCAGCCCAGCCGCATGCCGTCGTCGATGTCCTCGCGGCTGGCGAAGCCCTCCTCGTACATCCGCACGCCCGCCATGAGATACGGAACGAGCAGCATGTTCACGATGAAGCCGGAACGATCCTTGGTGCGGATCGAGTGCTTGCCGATCTCGGCGGCGAACGCCTCGGCACGCACGACGGTCTCCTCGCTCGTCTCGATGCCGACGACGACCTCGACGAGCTTCATCACCGGGACCGGGCTGAAGAAGTGGAGGCCCAGGACGCGGTCACGATGCTGCGTCCAAGAGGCCAGCTGCGCGATCGGGATCGAGCTGGTGTTGGAGGCGATCAGCGCGTCCGGGGCGAGCATCCGGTCGAGTTCTTGGAAGAGCGTGCCCTTGATCTGTGGGTCCTCGGTCACCGCCTCGATGACGAGCCCGGAGCCGGCGAGGTCCCCGATGTCGCTGGTGTGGGCGATGCGCCCGAGCAGATCATCGGCGGCGGCCGCCTCGAGCTTGCCGTTGCGCACCGCGCGGCCGACCGACTCCTCAAGCCGCGAGCGCGAGCGCTCGAGCGCCTCGGGGAACGGCTCGTAGATGGTCGTGTCGAACCCCGCCTTCGCCGCGCATTCGGCGATTCCGGAGCCCATGAAGCCTCCGCCTACGACCCCTACTGCGGCCGGGAGTGAATGACCGGACATACGGAAGTTTCTCCTGAAGATTCGTGGATGATGGGCGTGACCGCCCGGCGCAGCCGGAGCCTAGCCCATGGGGCCGCTGGCCGATCGCTCCGTGGCGGCTCGGCGTTGTCAGCTCTTCCAGCGGTCCGCCGGCGAAATCAGCCGGTGGTCGTGAGCCGCAGCAGGTTCGCGTTCGTGAAGAACGAGCCGGTCTTGGAGGTGCAGGTGACCCGCAGCCTGGCGTTGCCCGAGCTGACGAAGTTCCTCAGCGTCCCGGTGACCGAAAGGCTGACGAGCACGTCTGTCGCTCCGATCGCACGGGTGTCGAGCGTTACCCACGTCGCCGTTGACCAGTTGTAGATCGCGAACACCTGCGTGCAGGCCGCCGAAGCGTTGCCCTTGTAGGTCGCAGTGATCGCGGTCGGCGAGGAGGGAACGCCCGAGAAGGTCCCGTACCACTGGACCGTGCGGGTGCTGCTCGTCGTCGAGTTCAGGGAGAGATAGAGGCTGTCGTCGAGATTCAGGTTGCTCAGCGTGCCGCTCCTGAGTGTGCCGCTGACCCGCGTGTAGCTCGCGGGGCTGCGGTCCACCGGCGCCAGCGGCGGCGGCGCTGTCGGCGCGAGCCCGCTGGCGTTGGCCAGGTAGCCGTAGTAGCGGCCGGAGACCGGGGAGTGGAGTGGGTCGCCGCTGAAGCCGAAGTTCGTGGCGACCGCGTTGTACGACTGGGCCGCGGTGGTCATGGCCGCGATCACCTCGGCCGGCGTCTTGCCGTTGCACGGACCGGTGACCGCGCCTTCGCCGAAGCAGAGCGCGACCTGAGCCGAGATGTGCGGCGTCGCCATGCTCGTGCCGGAGATCGTGTTCGTCGTGTTGTTGAGCCAGGTGGACAGGATGCAGACGCCCGGTGCCGCGATCGTGTGGGCCTGGCCAGCTGTCGTCTTGGCGTAGTTCGAGAAGCTCGCGTAGCGGTCATCCGACTGTCCCGTAGTGCACGACGGAGCCGACCCGAGCGCGCCGGCGAGGCCGTCGCTGTCGCTGGCGGCCGTGACGGTCAGCACCTCGGGGTACGCAGCCGGCACGTCCGGGGCGCTGGCGTAGTCGAAGTCCCAGCCGCTGTTGCCTGCCGCGACGACGTACGTCACGCCTGCCGCGGTCGAGCGGCAGATTGCCGCGTGCAGCGGGTCGGTATCGGTCGCGCAGGCCTTCACCGGGGCGCCCGTGCCACCCAGACTCATGCTGGCGACCTTGATGTTCAGCGCGCTCGCATTGCTTGTGACCCAGTCGATGCCGCACGCGACCTGGGACCAGCTGCCGCTGCCGGTCGAACCCAGCACCTTGACCGCGTAGATCTTCGTTCCGGGAGCGACGCCGATGACGCCGCTGCCGTTGTTGAGCGCGCCGATGGTTCCGGCGACGTGGGTTCCGTGCCCGTAGTCGTCATTCGCCGAGTTGGCCGGGGTCACGCAGTTCTTGCCGTCGACGACGTTCAGGTCGGGGTTGGAGAGCTGCACGCCGGAGTCGATGACCGCGACGTTGACCGATGCCGCCCCGCGTCCCGTCGCGCCGGTGCGCGCCACGCCGGTGGGGACCTTCTCTCCGGCGAGCGGCAGAGCGCTCGCGTGGACGCGGCGGTCTTGGACTACCGCGGCGACGTTCGGATCGCTCTCCAGCGCCGCGACCTGAGCGCCGTCGAGCTTGGCCGAGAACCCCTTGAGGGCGTGGCTGTAGCGCTGCTGGGCGCGGAAGCCTTCGCGTGCCTCTCTGCGCGTCGTGGCGGCGCCGGGAAGCTGGACCGAGTTCTTGTAGACGACGATGTACTGACCCGGGATGAGGTCCGGATCGCGTGTCGGTGCCGCAGAGGCGACAGCCGGCAGCGCAACGACGGCTGCCAGAGCCAAGAGGACGGTCGTCGCACGCAGGCGGCGGAGAGGCAGGAATCGCCGGGTGACCATTCGCTCAGGGTACCTGACCCTGAGCGCTGAGCACGCCACTTCGACCAACGTCCTATATCGCCGGACGGGCACCTAGTAGGTGACCGTGACGGTCTGCTTGATCAGTTGCGAGCCCTTGGCCTTGATCGTGACGCGGTAGCGGCCGGTGGTGATCCGGTGGGCGCCCATGCGCTTGATCGTGATCGCGTTGTTCCCCGGGCGACCGACGAGCGTCTTCGTCCCGAGGGTGTGGGCCGCGAGCCCGGGCTGGGCGAGACGCCGCACGCTCAGCTGAAGCTTGACGCGGCGGTCGAGCAGGATCCGCATCTGGATACCCATGTGGCTGATCGCGGCCTGGCCGATGGAGGTGCCGGTGAGCGGCTGGCTGGAGAGCGGCTCCTCGTGGTAGGTGCGCCGCCCGAAGTCGGTGACGTAGGTCGCGCCGGTCGCCGCCGAGAGCGGGGACTTGGCGTCGATACCGACGCCGATGTCGCTGAAGTTCCTGCTCAGGATGTTGGCGCGATGGCCGGAGCTGGCCATCCAGGCCTTGACCATCTGGGCGGGCGTCGCGAGGTAGTACTCCGCCCAGCCGATGTTCTCGCCGACCGTCCACTCCCAGCCGGATGCGACCGGGATGTAGTTGACGTTCCGCAGCCGGTAGGTGAGCGTGTGGCCGTCGGGCGACTCGTGAGCGAAGAAGCGCTGATCGACCATGAGCTCGGCAAACGCCGACGACGAGCGATCGAGATCGCCCTGACGCGCGAGGGCCGGGAGGCCCGCGATCGCTCGCTGCTCATTGATGAGACAGAGTGTCGCGGCAGACACCTGGGCGACGTTGGCGGCGGTCGGCTGGAGGTTGGTTCCAGTGCAGTCGCTCGCCTGGGCTGCGGCCGGGGCCATAGCCAGCGCGGCGAGTGCGATAACTGCGGTAGTTGTGCGGCGGAACCATCTCATATGTCTTCCATCGGGAGGACAGCCTGAGGACTTGAGGGCCCAGCCGAAAAGATTCAACGAATGTCCAGTGCTACGGGGAATTCGCGGGTGCGGGCGCGAACTCCAGGACGTCGTCGTTGATCCGGCCCCAGCGCAGCGCCGCCACATCGCGCAGGTAGTTCTGGTTCAGCCGCCAGGGCGCCTCCGTCCCCTGGCGCGGGAACTGGCCGATCGACCGCTCGACGTAGGCGGCGCTGAGCGTCAGGAAGGGCTCGGTCCGCATCGCCGGGTCACGATTCCTCGGGACGCACCGGGTGGCCCCATGGTCGGCCATATGGTTGAGCAGGCGACAGACGTATTCGGCCGTCAGATCGGCCTTTAGCGTCCACGAGGCGTTCGTGTAGCCGATCGCAGCAGCAAGGTTCGGGATGCCGCTGAACATCGTGCCCTTGTAGCTCAGCGTCCCGGAGAGCTCGACCGTCTCGCCGTCGACGGTGAACTCGGCCCCGCCGAGCGCCAGGAGCTCAAGGCCGGTCGCCGTGACGACGAGGTCGGCCGGCAGCTCCACACCGGAGCGCAGCAGGATGCCCGAGGGCGTGAACTCGGCGACCTCGCCGGTCACGACCGCTGCATGACCATCCCGCAGCGCGTGGAAGAGATCGGCATCGGGCACGAGGCAGAGCCGCTGGTCCCACGGGTCGTAGCGGGGCACGAAATCGGGATCCAGATCCCAGCCGGGGAGCTGTTGCTGCACGCCGGCGCGCAGCAGCCTGCGCATCAGCCTCGGAGCGCGTCGGCAGGCCTGGTAGAGCAACGTGCTGAGGAGCACGTTCTTCCAGCGCACGATCGAATATGCGGCCCGCGCAGGAAGAATGCGGCGCAGCACGTCGGCGATCGGATCGCGGCCCGGGAGCGCGAGAATGTACGAGGGGGAGCGCTGGAGCATCGTGACGTGCTGCGCGCCGCCCGCGGCGAGCGCCGGGACGAGCGTGACCGCCGTGGCACCACTGCCGATGACGACGACCCGCTTGCCCGCGTAGTCGATGTCCTCGCTCCAGAACTGCGGATGGACGATCGTGCCGGTGAATCGCTCCTGACCGGGGAAGTCGGGCGCGTGCCCGCGGTCATACCGGTAGTAGCCGCTGCAGACGAAGAGGAAGCGGCACTGGAATTCAGCGGTGCTCCCGTCATCGGCTCGCTGCGCGGTGACCGTCCAGCGGTCCTCCGCACTCGACCACGAGGCATTCACCACGCGGTGACCGAAGCGGATCTGCTGATCGATCCCCGCCTCGGTGGCGGTGTCGCGGATGTACTGCAGGATCGCGGGGCCGTCAGCGATCGAGCGCGCCTGCGTCCACGGCCGGAAGTCGTACCCGAGGGTGAACATGTCCGAGTCCGAGCGGATCCCCGGGTAACGGAAGAGGTCCCACGTTCCGCCGATCGCGTCGCGGGCCTCGAGGATCGCGTAGCTGCGCCCCGGGCACTGCGCCTGAAGATGATGCGCCGCACCGATCCCGGAGAGGCCCGCGCCGACAATCAGGACGTCGAGGTGCTCGCTCATCGCTGGGCATCATGCCGCGCCGAGCGCTGACCCACCAGTGCGGCCTCGTAGGCTGGCCGCGTGGACCCCACGCCTGCGGAGATCACGCGCGCTGCGACCGTGCTGCGCGACGGCGGCCTCGTCGCCCTGCCCACCGAGACTGTCTACGGCCTCGGCGCGGATGCGCGCAACCCCGAGGCGATCGAGCGGCTCTACGCCGCCAAGGGGCGCCCCGGCGACCATCCGGTGATCGTCCACCTCGCTGGGGAGGCGGAGCTCGGCGAGTGGGCAGCGGACGTTCCCCCGCAGGCGCTGGCGGCGGCAGCGCGCTGGTGGCCGGGTCCACTGACGATCGTCCTACGACGTGCGCCCGGGGTCCTGGACGCCGTCACCGGCGGGCGTGAGACGGTCGCTCTGCGCGTTCCCGACCAGCAGGCGACGCTCGAGGTGCTGAGGCTGGTCGGAGGGGGGATAGCCGCCCCGAGCGCCAACCCCTTCGGCGCCGTCTCGCCGACCACCGCCGACCACGTGCGCGCGGCGCTTGGAGCCCGGGTCGACTTCATCCTCGATGGCGGCCCGTGCGGCGTCGGCGTGGAATCGACGATCCTCGACCTCAGCGACCCCGCGCGCCCCATGCTGCTGCGCGAAGGCGCGGTCACCGCCGCCGAGCTTGAGGCAGAGCTCGGCGCGGCGGTCACCCGCGATCGTGGCCCGGCACGTGCGCCGGGGATGCTCGCCGCCCATTACGCGCCGCGGGCGCGGGTGGAGCTCGCCGCCGACGAGTCAGACCTCGCCGCCCGCGCGCTGCGCG
>WLNG01000129.1 GCA_009699915.1 Actinomycetota bacterium | reverse complement strand
TGCTGCTTGATGAGCTTCTCGAGTTGGTACGCGCGCGACTCGGCCTCGTTGCGGGCTTCGACCAGCGCGCGTTTCTTCTTATCCTCGGCCGCGTGCGAGTCGGCATCCTTGCGCATCTTGTCGATTTCAGTCTCCGATAGGCCGCTCGATTGCTCGATCCGCACGGTCTGCTCGGTGCCAGTGCCCAAGTCCTTGGCGGAAACGCTGAGGATGCCGTTGGCGTCGATGTCGAAGGCGACCTCGATCTGCGGCACGCCGCGCGGCATCCCGCAGGTCGAGGTCGCCTTCGACATCGATGCCAACGGCATCCTCAGCGTCTCGGCGAAGGACCTCGGCACCGGCAAGGAGCAGAAGATCGAGATCAAGGCGGGATCCGGGCTCTCTGACGAGGAGATCAAGTCGATGGTCTCCGACGCCGAGTCCCATGCTGACGACGACCGCAAGGCCCGCGAGCTGGCCGAGGCGCGCAACAACGCCGAGAACGCGGCCTACCAGGCCGAGCGCCAACTCAAGGAGATGGGCGACGCGGTGGACGAGGCGTCCCGTACCGAGATCGAGGCGGCGATCATCGCCGTGCGCGAGGCGCTGGAGGGCGCCGACGCCAACGAGATCAACGCGAAGGCGGAGGCGCTCCAGGCCGCCTTCCACAAGGTCTCCGAGGCGATGTACGAGCGCGCGCAGCAGGAGCAGGCCGCCTCTGGCCCCGCAGCAGCGGACGCCGAGGAGGAGGTCGTTGACGCCGAGGTCGTGGACGAGTCGTGAGCGGCGAGTCCCCCGAGATGGAAGAGCCGCAGACCGAGGCGCAGGAGCCGCTCCAGCCCTTGGAGGAGCAGGCCCCTGAGCAGGCCCCTGAGGAGGCGCCCGACTACCAGGACCTTTGGGTGCGCGCGGTCGCCGAGCTCGACAATGTGCGCAAGCGCGCGCGGCGCGATGCGGCCCTCGCCGAGGGTCGCGGCACTGGGCGCCTGGCGCGCGAGCTCCTGCCGGCGCTCGACAACCTGGAGCGTGCGCTCGCGGTGGTCGAGGCGCAGCCGGAGAACGCCGAGAGCCATCTCACCGACGGCATCCGGCTGGTTCAGCGTGAGCTGATCGCGGCGCTGGAGCGCGTCGGCATCGTGCAGCAGGTCCCCGCCGGCGAGCCATTCGATCCGCACGTCCACGAGGCGGTCGCGCAGGCGCCGGCCGAGGGCGTTGCGAGCGGGACGATCATCGAGGTCTATTCCGCGGGCTATCGCCTTGGCGACGAGGTGATCCGCGCCGCCAAGGTCGTGGTGGCGGCGTAGGAGCCCGGATGGCCCAGCCCGATCTCTACAAGGTCCTCGGTGTCGGCAAGAAGGCCTCGCACGACGAGATCAAGAAGGCCTACCGCAAGCTCGCGCGCGAGTTCCACCCGGATCGCAATCCCGGCGACGCGGCCGCAGAGGAGCGCTTCAAGGAGATCTCTGCTGCCTACGACGTCCTCGGCGACGAGGACAAGCGCAGCCAGTACGACCAGGGCCGCCTCTTCGGCGGAACAGGCGGTCAGGGCGCGCAGGGCTTCCCGGGCGGCTTCGACCCGAGCGGCTTCGGCGACATCCTCTCCAACATCTTCGGTGGCGGCGCTCCCGGCGGCGGTCGTGGCAGGGGGCGCCCGCGCCCTGAGCGCGGCCGCGATCTGGAATCGGAGGTCTCGCTCAGCTTCGATCAGTCACTCACCGGGATCCAGGTCCCGATCACGCTCACGATGGCCGCACCGTGCACGACCTGTGCGGGCACCGGCGCGCGTCCCGGGACGGCGCCGAAGGTGTGCCCGGCCTGCAGCGGGCGCGGCATCGAGTCGGAGAGTCAGGGGCTCTTCTCGATGTCGCAGCCCTGCGGCCACTGTCGCGGTTCGGGGACGGTCATCGAGGAGCCCTGTGCCACCTGCGGGGGTGCGGGCCGCACCCAGCAGGGCAAGAAGCTGCGCGTGAACATCCCGGCGGGGGTGCGCGACGGCTCGCGCGTGCGCATCGCCGGCAAGGGAGAGCCCGGACGCAGCGGCGGCCCCGGCGGCGACCTCTACGTCGTCACGCGCGTCGCGACCTCGCCGGTCTTCCGGCGCCGGGGCGACAACGTTGAGGTCGAGGTGCCGTTGACGATCCCGGAGGCCGTGCGCGGGGCCGAGGTCGAGGTGCCCACCCTCGATGGCCGTAAGCGGCTGCGCGTCGCGCCCGGCACCCGTCATGGGACGGTCCAGCGGCTGCGCGGCGAAGGACCGCCGGTGCTCGGCGCGTCCGGCCGGCGCGGCGACATCCACTACCGCTTCCTGATCGACGTGCCGGCGCAGCTCACCGACGAGCAGTCCGAACTGCTCGACAGGCTGTCGGCGACGATGGATGGCGCGAATCCCAGGGCCGCACTCTTCGACGGGCGCGCTGCGACGGGGGCTCAGGCATGAGCATCCGTCGAACCACGCGGATCACCGTCGACCAGTCGCGGGGGGTCTTCATGATCTCGGTCGCAGCCGAACTCGCGGAGATGCATCCGCAGACGCTGCGCATGTATGAGGCGCGTGGGCTGATCGAGCCGCAGCGCTCACCGAAGGGCACCCGGCTCTACTCCCAGGCGGATGTCGATCGCCTGCGTCGCATCCAGGAGATGACGACCGAGCTCGGACTCAACCTCGCCGGGGTGGAGCGCGTGCTCGAGCTCGAGGCCGAGCTGGAGCGTTCGCGCCGCCGCCTCGAGCAGCTTGAGGAGCGCAGCCGTCTGATGCGCGCGGAGCTCGAGGCCGAGATGGAGGCGGTGCGCCGTTCGATGCGTGCCGAACTGGTCCCGATCCGCTATTCGACCGCCGTCGTGCGCGCCGCCGATGTGCGCCCTCCCGCGCGCCGCATCCGCGTCGAGCGCGACTGACGCGAGGCGCCCGGCGTCGCGGGTAACGTCCCCGCCGTCATGCGCCGGCTGCTGCCTCCGATCGCTCTGCTCCTGACCCTCGCCGCGGCAGCCGGTCCGGCATCGGCCGCCCGCCGCCCGGTGAAGCTCTATTTCACCGCGGGCGAGCAGCTGCGCATCGTCGACCGGCGCCTCTCGGAGAACTCCACGACCCTGCTTCCGGCCCTGCGCGCGCTCCTCTCCGGGCCGACCTCCGCTGAGCGGGCCCGAGGCGCGGATACGCAGATCCCCCGAGGGGTGAAGCTGCGATCGGTGACCGTCACGGCCGGCGGTGGTGCGACGGTTGTCTTCACTCAGGGCTTCCTGAAGGACATCCCGGTCGATGCCGCCCAGCGCACCTCGCGTCAGACGGCGGCGCTGCGAGCGCGGCTCGCGCAGGTCATCTTCACGGTGACGCAGTTCGGCGACATCGACGAGGCGCGGGTCGTCGCCGGTGAGGTCACGATCGACGAGGACGTCAGCCGCGAGGACTACGCCACGCCGTCGCGCCCGCCCAAGCCCCAGGTGATCCCTCCGGGCGAGGCGATCCCGGGGACTCGCGCAGTGCAGGAGCGGCTGACGGCGCTCGGCTACCTCCCCGCAAGCGCCGTGGACGGCCTCGCCGGCTACCGCACTCAGCAGGCGATCATGGCCTTCCAGGCGTGGAATGGTCTCGATCGCGACGGCGTCGTCGGTCCGGCCACCAGCGCGAAGCTGAAGACCGCCTCCCGTCCGCGGGGGACGGCGGGCGGCGCATCGCGCCGGATCGAGGTCCATCGCGCGCGCGGCGTCGCGCTGCTGATCGACGGGGGCCGGGTCGTGCGCGCGATCCACATCTCGACCGGCGCGGGCGCGGACGCGACGCCCCGCGGGCGCTACCGCGTCTTCCGCAAGGAGCGGCGCTCATGGTCGGTGCCGTTCCGCGTCTGGCTCCCCTATGCGTCGTACTTCAACAAGGGGATCGCGCTGCACGAGTCGCCGGACGTCCCGCCGCAGCCGGCCTCGCATGGCTGCGTGCGGGTTCCCGCGCCCGAGGCGCCGGAGGTCTACGCCTTCGCCACGGTGGGTACGGAGGTCGTGGTGGTCGGCTGATCGGCTCCGCCCCTCCGAGGGGAACCGGAAGTTAGATCTGAGCGTGATAGACTTAGATCTGTGAATCCCGATCGTTTTACCGTCAAGACGCAGGAGGCCGTCCAGTCAGCGATTTCGGCCGCGGCTCAGCGCCGCAATCCGCAGGCGCTCCCCGAGCATCTTCTGCTCGCCCTGCTCGATCAGGAGGAGTCCGGCGCCGAGGCGGTTCTGCGCCGCGCCGGCGCCGACGTCGCCGCCATCCGCGGCGCGCTTGGCACGCGTCTGGCGGGCCTGCCGACGATGGGTCAGGGCGGCGAGGCCTCCAGCGCCTCCAGCGAGCTCGTCCAGGCCCTCCAGCGCGCCGACGGCGTCGCATCCGACCTCGGCCACCGCTTCGTATCCGTCCACGACGTGCTGCTCGCGCTGGCCGAGCAGGCGACTCCGGTCGCCGAGCTGCTGCGCGGGAACGGCGCCGATCCGCAGGCCGTGAAGGAGGCGATCGACGCGGTGATCGGCCCGCACGGCGTCACCGATCAGCACGCCGAGGAGCGCTTCGAGTCGCTCCAGCGCTTCGGCGTGGATCTGACCGAGCACGCTCGAGAGAACCGCCTCGATCCCGTGATCGGCCGCGACGACGAGATCCGCCGGATCATCCAGGTGCTCTCGCGCCGCACGAAGAACAACCCGGTCCTGATCGGCGAGCCGGGCGTCGGCAAGACGGCGATCGTCGAGGGCCTCGCCCAGCGCATCATCGCCGGTGACGTCCCCGAGTCGCTGCGCGACCGCCGCGTGATCTCGCTCGATCTCGGGGCGATGATCGCCGGGGCGAAGTACCGCGGCGAATTCGAGGACCGCCTCAAGGGCGTGCTCAAGGAGATCCAGGAGGCAGGCGGCCAGATCATCCTCTTCATCGACGAGCTCCACACGCTGGTCGGAGCCGGCGCGGCAGAGGGCGCCGTGGACGCCGCCAACCTGCTCAAGCCGATGCTCGCGCGCGGCGAGCTGCGCGCCGTCGGCGCCACGACGCTCGACGAGTACCGCAAGCACATCGAGAAGGACGCCGC
>WLNG01000128.1 GCA_009699915.1 Actinomycetota bacterium | reverse complement strand
CTTGCTCTTGGTGACCGAGTCGTTGACGTTGATCGCCGGGAAGAGCAGGTCGCCGGTCTCGGCCATCTGGGTCAGGCGCAGCACGCCGGTGGTGGTCTCCTCGGTGACGCCCTTGATGCCGGCGGCGATCGTCGTCCACTTCTGCGGGTCACGCGCGAGCGAGTCCTGGAGGAGCTGGAGCACGATGCGGAACTCCTCGGAATCGGCGCCCGCCGGGTCCGGCACCGCGCCGGCCAGCTCGAACTCGCGGCCCTTGTGGACCAGCAGCGTGGCGTCGCCGCCGTCGTCGAGGATCATGTTCGGGCCGCCACCTGTGCCCCCATTGGGGGTATCGGGCCACGTGAGCGCCTCCTCGGTGCACCACCAGTACTCCTCGAGCGTCTCGCCCTTCCAGGCGAAGACCGGCACACCACTGGGCGCCTCGGGCGTCCCGTGCGGTCCGACGGCGACCGCTGCGGCGGCGTGATCCTGCGTCGAGAAGATGTTGCAGGAGGCCCAGCGAACCTCGGCGCCGAGCGCGACGAGCGTCTCGATCAGCACTGCGGTCTGAATCGTCATGTGGAGGGAGCCGGTGATCCGGGCGCCCTTCAGCGGCTGGGCCGCGGCGAACTCCTCGCGGGTCTTCATCAGGCCGGGCATCTCGTGCTCGGCGAGCTCGATCTCCTTGCGGCCGAAGGCGGCCAACGAGAGGTCGGCGACCTTGTAGTCGGTGTCGGTCAGGACGGCGGTGGTCGTCATAGCGTGGGGTTCTCCATCGTGGTGGTGGTCGTGGCGGCCAGGAGCCGGGCGTGCTTCTCCTGCTCCCAGCTGAGCCAGTCGTCGGCGGATACGGTTTCGGGACGCTGCGGACGCGCTTGGAGCCAGGACTCGACCTCGTCGCGCAGGTCGCCCTCGCGGCGCAGCCGCAGGGCGAAGGCGACGTCGGCGAGGCCGATGTCGTGGCCATCCAGCAGCTCGCGCAGCGTGCGCAGTCGCTGGAGTTCCTCGGGTCCGTACACGCGGTACCCGGAGTCGGAGCGCGGGGGCTCGATCAGCCCGATGCGCTCGACGTACCGCAGCATGCGCGGCGACCAACCGGTCGTCTGCGCGGCCTCATTGATCGTGAGGGCGTCCATCCAGGAGAAACCTTACCACGATCGTGTCAAGGTTCCTGCCTCCGCGCTTAGGGGGAACGCTCAGCCCAGACGGCGCTTCAGCTCCTCGATCGGCTCAATCGGCGCCGGATCGACCCCGTTGAGCACCGCGAGGTAGAGCGAGACCAGGTCCCCCAGCAGCACCAGCGAGAAGGCGCGCTCGACCGCCGTCAGCCCGCGCGTGGCGACAAGGTGCGTACCGGCCGACCCCGGGCCGATGATCTCGCGGGTCACCGCGATCCGCTCGGCGATGCGGGGCGTATCGTCGCTGTCATCGAGGAAGACGGCGCTGAACCGGCCGAAATCCGCCGCCGAGCTCCAGCCGACGATCTCGTTGTGATCGAGCTCGGGCAGCACGCTGGCGAAGGCCGGCTGCTTGGCGTTTTCGTTGATCTGGGACTTCCAGCGATAGGCGAGCGACGCCGTCAGCCCCGCTCCGGCGATCACCGGGACCGTGCCGTAGATCGCGCGCGCGAGCGCCTTCGCCTCGGAATCGGCCGGAGATTCGGGGCCCCAGTCCGCCGCGAGCTGCTCGAGGTGCTCAGCGGCGACGTCGATCTCCGTCGTCAGCCCGGGCCCGGCACCGCAGAGCGCTGCCGCGTGCAGAGATGCGACGGTGGAGTAGGCGACGGCATGGCGCGGCTGCAGCCCGCCGGCCATCGGCAGAACCGGGACGCCCTCAGCGCGGGCGGCCTGCGCGAGCCGCCCTCCGGTTGTCGCGACGATGCGGCGCGCGCCGAGGACGCCGGCGGCCTCGAAGCACGCGAGCGTCTCCTCCGTCTCCCCCGAGTAGCTCAGGCAGAGCACGGTGGCCTCCTGCGTGGTCCATGCCGGAAGGCCGTACCCGCGCACCGCGACGATCGGCCGCGACGCCTGATCGCCGAGGATCGCACGGGCGATGCGCCCACCGATCGCCGATCCGCCCATGCCGGCGACGATCAGCCCACCGGGGCTGTCCCAGCCGGGGATGTCGGCCGACTCGGCCTTCCAGACTGCGTCACGCAGATGATCGGGCAGCCCCAGAACGTCGGCCGTCTGGCCGCTCGGGTCGAGCGTCGCAAGGGTCTCGGAATCGAGCGCCCCGGCGTTCGGTGTCGCAGACATCGGCTGATCGGCCTCCTCGGCGCGACAGTTTGGCAGGTCGCCGCGCCGCGTTCCGTCCCGGTACCGCCTAGAAGGCGATGGCGCCGTCGGGGAGCTCCACCCCGGGGAAGATCCGCGCGCCGTGATCGAGCGTGTTCCCCGCACCCAGCAGCACGCCTGGGCCGACGATCGCACCGCCGGTGACCGAGCAGTCGGCGCCGATCTGCGCACCGGGTGCGACGATCGCATCGCGCACCGTGCTGCCACGGCCGATCACCGCATCGTCGAGGACCACGGCGCCTTCGACGGTGGCGCCGGGCTCAACCCGCACGCGGTGACCGAGCACCGTCCCCGGCCCGACGACGGCGCCCGCGGCGATCACGCAGCCGTCGCCGAGCAGCGCGGGGCCGTGCACGTGTCCGGCGACCTCGCAGCTCTCGCCGCGTGCCACGCCGTGCCCATCCAGGCGCTCGCGAACCGCGGTCCGCACTCGCCCCGCGAGAATGTCTGACGAGGCATCCAGGTAACGCCGGGGCGTACCGATGTCGAGCCAGTATGCGTCACCGTGCGCATGCCCGTGAAGGCCCTCGCCGACGAGCCGCGGCCAGACCTCGCGTTCGATCGAGACGTTCGTGTCCGGCTCGATCAGGTCGAGGACGGAGCGCTCGAGGACATAGGCCCCGGCGCTGATGAGATTGGTGTCGATCTCCTCGGGTCGGGGCTTCTCAAGGAACCCGGTCACCGCGCCGCGCGGATCGAGACGCACGAGCCCGTAAGCCGTCGGATCTTCAACCGGTACGAGCGCGAGGGTCGCAGAGGCGCCGCTTGCTGCGTGCGCGTCGATCTGCGCGCGCAGGTCGAGATCGGTCAGGACGTCCCCGTTGAGCACAAGGAAGCGTTCCCCAAGGCCGCCGTCGAGCTGCTCGTCGGCGAAGCGCACCGCGCCCCCGGTGCCGCGCGGCTCGGGCTCGGCGACGTAGACCAGTCGCAATCCAAAGCGTTCGCCAGCGCCGAGCTCCTCGCGCAGCAGCGTCGGCAGGAACCCGCAGGCAAGCACAACCTCCTCGACGCCGTGGCGCGCCAGCCACTCGAGCATGTAGGCCATGAAGGGCCGGTCCACGAGCCGCACGACCGACTTGGGGACCGTCGAGGTCAGCGGCCGCAACCGGGTCCCCTCCCCGCCGACGAGGACGACCGCGCGCACAGTTTTAGACGGCTCGGCCGATGCCTTCGTAGCGCAGGCCGGCAGCCTGGGCGGCGACCGGGTCGAGCGCATTGCGCCCGTCGATGAGCACGTCACCGCGTAGTGCAGCTGCGATCGCGGCCGGGTCGAGCTCGGCGAACTCCGGCCATTCGGTGACGAGCACCGCGGCGTCGGCCCCCTCAAGCGCGGCCAGAGCGCTGCTCGCGAACTCGACGCCGTGCATGAGGTGGCGCGCCTCTTCCTCGGCCACCGGGTCATAGGCGACGACCGTGGCCCCTGCGGCAGTGAGCCGAGCGGCCAGCACCAGCGAGCTGGCCTCGCGCATGTCATCGGTGTTCGGCTTGAAGGCCAGACCCAGCAGCGCGATCCGCTGGCCCACGAGCGAGCCGAGGTGCTTCTCGAGCTTGCCGATCACGCGCCGCTTCTGCAGCTCGTTGACCTCGATCACCGCGTTCAGCAGCTGGAAGTGGTACCCGCTGTTGCCTGCGAGCTGCTTGAGCGCCGAGACGTCCTTCGGGAAGCAGCTGCCGCCGAATCCGATGCCGGCCTGGAGGAACTTCGGGCCGATCCGGTCGTCGAGGCCCATACCGCGTGCGACCTGCAGCACGTCGGCGCCGGTCTCTTCACAGACGTTGGCGATCTCGTTGATGAAGCTGATCTTCGTGGCGAGGAAGGCGTTGGAGGCGAGCTTGACCATCTCCGCGCTGGCAATATCGGTACGCACGAGCTCACCGACACCCTGCCCTCCGTGCTCCGGGGTGAGCAGCGGGCGATAGAGGTCGGCCACCGCATCGCCGGCCCAGTCGCTGCCGTCGCCGATGACCACGCGGTCCGGCGCGAGGAAGTCGGTGAGCGCCGAACCCTCCTTGAGAAACTCCGGGCACGAGACGTAGCGGAAGCCATCCTTACCCTGCTCCGCGAAGGCGCGGCGGATCGCCGCGCCGGTGCCGACCGGGACCGTCGACTTCATCACCAGCGCATGGTGCTCGGATGGCGGCATCGCCGCGACCACCGCGTGGACCGCGCTGAGATCGGCGTCTCCCGAGTAGGTCGGCGGCGTGCCGACGGCGACGAAGAGCAGGCGCGCATGCTCGAGCGCATCGGCGACGTCGGTCGAGAAGTGCAGGCGCCCGCGATTGCGCTCCAGGCACTCAGCCAGGCCGGGCTCCCAGATGGGGACCTCGCCCGCACGCAGGCGTTCGATCTTCGCGGCATCGATGTCGATGCACCAGACGTCGCTGCCTAGCTCGGCGAAGCCGGCAGCCGTCACGAGGCCGACGTAGCCGGTGCCGATGACGCCGATCGTCTCTCGGTCGGGAGTGGTCATAGCGGCTGCTGAGGGTATCCGGTGCGCAGGCCGCAGGGCGGGCGTCAGCTGCCGAGCCGCGTCAGCGAGCGGGCGATCGCGAGCATCTGGCGGTTCGTCAGCGTGTTGGTGAGCGTGTTCGAGATCCAGTAGACAGCGCGCGGCGTGCGGAAGGACACGATTCGCAGGCGCGAGCCGTCGTAGAAGAGGTCATAGCTCCGTCCGCGCATGCGGCGCCGCTCGCTCGGGCTGTCAAGAATCGGCGGGGCCTTCCAGTTCGTGCCTTGCACGCCGTAATAGGCGCCGGCGAT
>WLNG01000127.1 GCA_009699915.1 Actinomycetota bacterium | reverse complement strand
GAGGTTGTTACCGCGCTCGACGGTGAGGAGGCCCTGCGCCGGTTTGGCGAACAGGCATTCGATCTCGTGGTACTCGACGTGATGATGCCGAGGATCGACGGGCTTGAGGTGTGCCGGCGCGTGCGCGCCCGCAGCACGGTCCCGATCATCATGCTCACCGCCAAGACCGAAGAGATCGACAAGGTCGTCGGACTCGAGCTCGGCGCCGACGACTACATCACCAAGCCCTTTTCGGTCCGCGAGTTCCGCAGCCGCGTAAAGGCCGCTCTGCGACGGGCGTCGATGGGCCGCCCCGGCGAGGACGACTCGGTGCTCGAGACCCTCGATCTGCAGATCAACCCGAGCCGTCGCAGCGCGCGCATCCGCGGCGCTGAGGTCGCGCTGACCTTCGTCGAGTTCGAACTGCTGGTCGGGCTGGCATCGGCCCCTGGACGTGTCTGGACGCGCGAGCAGCTGCTCACACGCGTCTGGGGAGACAGCTCCTACCGAGATCCGCGCACCGTCGATGTCCACATCCGACACCTGCGCGAGAAGCTCGAGCGCGATCCGCGCGAACCGGAATACCTCTTCACGGTGCGTGGGGTCGGGTACCGATTCCGCGACGCGGACGACTGAGGTCCCGTGCGGTCGCTGGCCAACCGTCTCGCCCTGCTCTTTCTGCTCATCACGCTGGGGGCGATGGTCGTCGTCTACGTCGCCGTCGTTCCGAACCTCGAGTCGAGCCTCGTCAACGATCGCTCTCAGCGGCTGCAGGCCTCAGCAGAGCGCATGTCACGAACCGTCCGCGAAGCGATCGACGCGAACATGCCGGTCGGCGTGCTCGACCAGCGCGTGCGCCAGGCGGCCGATCAGGCACGGGCGCGCGTCACGCTGCTCGGGATCCGCAGGAGGAGCGGCCGCGCCGAGCTGTTCGTGAAGTCCGACTCGAACGCCAGTGCCGACATCCAGGATCTCGACTTCCCCGCAGCAACCCAGGCAATCGAGAGCGGCCGTCGGGCAAGCGCCACCGAATCGGGCGCCGACGGCCGCGTCGTCGAGGCCGCACTGCCGCTCTTCTTCACCGACCGGGCGAGCGCGCGGCGCGTGTTGGGCTCGGTCCTCGTTTACACGGCTCCCCTGGAGGACGTGCGCGCAAACGTCTCGCTCGTGCGCAACAGGATCATCATCGCGGGCCTCCTCGCGCTGCTCGCCGCCGTCGCCGCCGGGTACATCGTCGCCCGCTCACTTGGCCGACGTGTCGGACGGCTTGAGCATGTGGCGCGCCGGGTTGCCGCCGGGGACTTCAGCGCCCGCTTCCCCGTGGACGGGGACGACGAGCTCGGCCGGCTGGCATCGGCGCTCGTCGACATGCAGCGACAGCTCGCCGAGCTCGACACCGCACGCAGGCGCTTCATCGCGACCGCCTCCCACGAACTGCGCACGCCGATCTTCTCGCTCGGCGGATTCCTCGAGCTGCTCGAGGACGAAGATCTCGACGACGAGACGCGCGAGCGCTTCATGGCCCAGCTGCGCGATCAGACGGAGCGCCTGGGCAAGCTCACCACCGATCTGCTCGACCTCTCACGGATCGACGCCGGCGCGATCGCGCTGCAGGCCGACGCCTGCGATCTGCGGACGCTCGCACGCGGGGTCGCCGACGAGTTCCTGCCGGCGATCACCGAGCACCGCTCGCAGCTCGAGTTCGAACCGCCTAGCGATCCCGTGCCGGCGAGCTGCGACGAGGAGCGCACGCGGCAGATCGTCCGGATCATGATCGACAACGCGCTCACGCACACCGAGCCGGGAACACCGATCGCGATCGCGATCGGCGGTAGCGCGGGCCGCGCGTGGATCGCCGTCACCGACGCCGGTCCAGGCGTCCCCCGCACGGAGCTCAGCCGCATCTTCGAGCCCTTCTACACCTCCGACGGGCGCCGCGGTTCCGGGCTCGGCCTGGCGATCGCCCGCGAGCTCGCAGAGCGGATGAACGGCACCCTCAGCGCCCAGAGCGCGCCCGGTCGTACGACCTTCACGCTTCAGCTCCCGGCCGCAGAGACAGAGCGACAGCTGCCCGGAGCCGTCCATGGAGCGGGACGGGACGGGCGCTAGCCTGAAGGCGTGCTCCAGCACGTCGCGGTTGCGAACAAATCGCTTGCCGATTACACCCACCTCGTCGGCAAGGACCTCATCGAGGAGATCTACGCGCTCGCGGAGCCGCTGAAGGGCCTGCGCGTGGCGCATCTCTCCGCCACGGCCTTCGGTGGCGGGGTCAGCGAGCTGCTCTACACGCTCATCCCGCTGATGCGCGACGTCGGGCTCGACGCCGACTGGCAGGTCATCTATGGCCAGGACGAGTTCTTCCACGCGACGAAGCGGATGCACAACGCCCTCCAGGGCGACCCAGCGGACCTCAGCGAGAGCGAGTGGGCGACCTGGCTGGGCTACAACGAGCTCAACGCACAGCAGCTCCAGGGCGACATCGACATCTGCTTCGTCCACGACCCGCAGCCGGCCGCCCTCTACGCGCTCGCCGCGGAGAAGGCCAAGGGCTGGCTCTGGCGCTGTCACATCGACCTCTCGACGCCGAACCCGGCGACGATCGAGCGTCTCCTGCCGTACATCTCGCAGTACCCGCACTCCGTCTTCCACCTGCAGGACTACGTGCCCGAGGGCATGGGCGGAACGGTTCACATCGTCCCGCCGGCGATCGACCCGCTCGCGCCCAAGAACATGGCGCTCTCGCCTGACGACGCCGCCTACGTCTGCGAGCAGTTCGGCGTCGACATCGACCGGCCGCTGCTGCTCCAGGTGTCGCGCTTCGATCCGTGGAAGGACCCGGACGGCGTGATCGACGCGTACCGAATCGTCAAGGAGCGCTTCCCGGACGTCCAGCTTGCGCTCGTGGGCTCGATGGCCAGTGACGATCCCGAGGGTTGGGAGTTCTACAACGCGACGCTGAGCCACGCCGCGGGGGACGACGACATCAAGATCCTCAACAACTTCAACGGCGTCGGCGCGATCGAGGTCAATGCCTTCCAGTCGCATGCCGACGTCGTGATCCAGAAGTCGACCCGTGAGGGCTTCGGACTGACCGTCACCGAAGCGCTCTGGAAGGCCAAGCCGTTTATCGGCGGCAACGTCGGCGGCATCCCACTGCAGCTCACAGATGGTGAGAGCGGGTTCCTGGTCTCGAGCCCCGAGGAGTGCGCAGCACGCAGCATCGAATTGCTCGCCGATCCGTTGCTCGCGCGCGAGCTCGGTCGCCGTGGCAAGGAGGACGTCCGCAAGCGTTTCCTCTCGCCGCGTTATCTGCGCGATTATCTACGCGTGTTCAGCACGATCGTCAGCGAGGCCTGAACAACCGATGGCAGACGCGGACGCCCCCTTCGTCCTCGTCTCGAACCGCGGCCCCGTCACGTTCGAGGAGGATGGAACCGTCCGCCGCGGCACGGGTGGGCTTGTCACCGCGCTGACCGGCCTGCTCGCCCACCGCTCGGCGGTCTGGGTCGCCAGCGCCATGACGGCCGCGGACGCCGCGCGCTCTCGTGAGGCGGGCGACCGGCCGTTCCCGGTGCGCGGACCGACCGGCGGCGAATACCTCGTGCGTCTCGTCGAGAGCGACCCCATCGCTTACGAGCGGTTCTACAGCGTCTTCGCGAACCCGATGCTGTGGTTCATCCAGCACTACCTCTGGGATCTCTCCAACGCCCCGGATGTGCGCCGCCACGAGATCGAGGCATTCGAGTACGGCTACAACGTCGTCAACGAGGATCTGGCCCACGCGGTGATCCAGGAGATCGAAGGTGGCGCTGCGCCGGTCGTGATGGTTCACGACTACCACCTCTACACGCTGCCGGCGCTCGTGCGGCGCGCCCGGCCGGACGTCTTCCTGCACCACTTCATCCACATCCCGTGGACGCAGTCGGACTCTTGGCGCGTCCTGCCGCGCAACATCCGCAATGAGCTCTATCACGGCCTGCTCGCGAACGACATCATCGGATTCCACACGCAGGCCTACCGGCGCAACTTCCTCCAGTGCTGCCGCGACCTGCTCGACCTCGACGTCGACTTCGAACGCGGCGTGGTCCACCACGAGGGGCGTGAGGTGTGGGTACGCAGCTACCCGCTGCCGATCGATGCCGATGCGACCGTCGCGATCTCGCAGTCGGCGCGAACGCTCGAGTTCGAGCGGGAGGTGGAGCGCCGGCGCCGCGAGTTCCTGATCCTGCGCGTGGACCGCGCCGACCTCTCGAAGAACGTCCTGCGCGGGTTCACCGCGTTCGACCTCTTCCTCGACCAGCACCCGGAGTTCCGCGAGCGCGTGACCTTCGTCGCCCAGCTGATGCCCTCGCGGACCGACGTCGCCGAGTACGCCGAGTACCTCGAGCGGATCGAAGCGCTCGTCGCGGTGGTGAACCATCGCCACGGCACACCCGACTGGATGCCGATCCACCTGAAGCTTCGCGATGACCTCGAAGAGGCGATGGCCTCGTACCGCAGCTACGACGTCCTGCTCGTGAACGCGATGTTCGACGGGATGAACCTCGTGGCGAAGGAGGGGCCGATCGTCAATCGCCGCGCCGGGGTGTCGATTCTGTCCGAGAACACCGGCGCGCACGAAGAGCTCGGGGAGTTCGCCCTCAGCGTCAACCCGTTCGACATCCAGGAGCTCGCAGACTCGATCCACGCGGCGCTGACCATGCCTGCCGAGGAGCGCGAGCGCCGGGCGGCCGGACTGCGCAAGATCGTCACCGCACGAACGCCGGGCGACTGGATCGACGATCAGCTCGACGACATCCGTTCGAAGGCCGCGGAGACCGACGGCAGCTAGGGCCAGCCGAACTCGTGTGCCGCCGCAGACCGATCTGCGGCCGAGGGTTCGGAGGTGGGAGAGATCGGGCGCGCCGGGGCGGTCGGGCGCGCGGCAGCACGCCGCGAGGCGCGCGGGGACGGACTGTGGCGCGGGGACATGCGCGCCTGCCGGAACGGGCCGGCGCGCCGCGGTGCGACCTCCGACGGCGCAGGGCCGTCCGCGGCCGGCGAGGAGAGCACCGGCCGCGGACG
>WLNG01000126.1 GCA_009699915.1 Actinomycetota bacterium | reverse complement strand
GTCGCGGCCACTTCGGTCTGGCTGTCTACCACCGGGGGGCCACCAGATGGGAAGCAGCTCGCTCGAACCTCAGGATCGTCATCGTCGCGGCAGCCTATCCGGCGGATCAGGCGCCCGCATCGGACGCCCGGGGCGCGCGTCAGGATCCGCGCCAGATTCCAGCCCGTCGCTGGACGTAGTATCAGCCCGCGGCAGGCGCATGGAGGGAGCAGGATTCGAACCTGCGTAGGCAGAGCCAACGGGTTTACAGCCCGTCTCCTTTAACCACTCGGACATCCCTCCGGAGCGTGGGCGCAGGCCCACGGGACGGCGATGGTAGCGGGCCGAGGCGCAAGGCCCCGGCCCGACCGTTCCGCGTCGCTCAGCCGGCGTCGCGAAGACGCTGCGCCTCGGGCAGCGCCTCGAGCTTCTTGAGCGTGTGATTCTCGATCTGGCGGATCCGCTCGCGCGTCACGTTGAACGCGCGACCGACCTCCTCCAGCGTGCGCGGCTGGCCGCCGGTGAGGCCGAAGCGCATCTCAATCACCTCGCGCTCGCGCTGAGGCAGCGCCTGAAGCGCACGGCGCACGTTCTCGCGCCTCAGGCTCTCCGAGGCGAGCTCGAACGGAGACTCCGCGTTCGGATCCTCGACGAAGTCGCCGAGCTCCGACTCGTCCTCGTCGCCGATCGGCTTCTCGAGCGACACCGGCTGCTGGCTCATCCGCAGGATCTCGCGAACCTCGCGCGGGGAGACCTCAAGCTCCTTCGCGATCTCCTCCGGGGTGGGCTCGCGGCCGAGCGTCTGCACGAGCTGACGCTCGACGTGGACGACCTTGTTGAGCTTCTCGACCATGTGCACCGGAATGCGGATCGTGCGCCCCTTGTCGGCGATCGCGCGCGTCACGGCCTGGCGGATCCACCACGTGGCGTACGTCGAAAACTTGTAACCGCGGCGGTAGTCGAACTTCTCAACCGCGCGGATCAGTCCCAGCGAGCCTTCCTGGATGAGATCCAGGAACGTCAGCCCGCGACCGAGATAGCCCTTCGCGATCGAGACGACGAGGCGCAGGTTGGCCTCGACCATCTGCTGCTTGGCGGCCATGTCGCCGCGCTCGATGCGCTTGGCGAGCTCGACCTCCTGAGCGGCGGTCAGCAGCGAGACGCGTCCGATCGAGCGCAGGTAGAGCCGCAGCGAGTCGAGACTCGGCTCAACCGTGAGGTCGATCTCCGGCTTCTTGCGCGAATCGGACTTGCCACCGCGTCGCGCGCCCGTGGCGGCGGCCGGCGGGCCTTCGGTGATCGGCGGCGCCGGGGCACCGATGCCCGGGTCGCCCTCCTGCAGCAGGTCGATTCCCTGCTCCTCCAGGTGGGCATGCAGCTCGCGCACCTGCTCCTTGCTGATGTCGGCCTCTTCGAGGCAGGCGGTTACCTGCTCGATCGTGAGGAAGCCGCGCTCCTGACCGTCGGCGACGAGCTGGCGCAGATCGTCCTGCTCCCAGATCGGTGCATCGTCGGCGAGAAGACCGTCGGTCTTCGTCGTGCTCATTCCCTGACCCCTTTAGCGAGAAATCTCCGAACGGCCGGTCGGCCGTCCCCTCCCGATTCCCTATGTCTCTCCTCACTGCGCCCGGTGCTCCAGCATCGCAACCCCCTCCCTGAGGATGAGATGCATATGCGCCGAGTACGGGAGTGATAGCACAGGTTGCGGTGGGGCTCCCCTAGGCTGTGCCCTTCACCGATCCCGGAAGGATCCCCGTTGATCATGGAGCCCATCACCTCCGCCCAGTCGCCCGACGTGCAGAACCGCGTCCCGCAGATTCATGTCTCGCTCTCACGCGTCGGGGTGACCGGCGTGGAGAAGGTCATCCGCATCGGCGCACCGGGCCGCGAACAGCCCTACCACGCCCGCCTGGAGTGCTTCGTCGACCTCGGTCCGGCGCAGAAGGGGGCGCACATGTCGCGCTTCGAGGAGGTCGTCAATGACGCGATCGGCGAGATCGTGGTCGGCGGCACGGCATTCCGCGCCGAGGACCTCGCGACGCGGATCGCCGAGGTCGTGCGAGAGCGCCAGGATGCCCTGCGGGCCGAGGTGACGATCAGCGCGCGGTACCCGGAGCACAAGCCCGCACCGGTCTCCGGCATCACGACACAGGAGATGTACACCGTCCATGGCACCGCGGTCGCGACCGAGGCAGGAACACGGCGCCTGGTCGGCGTCGACGCGCAGGGCATGACCGCCTGCCCCTGCGCCCAGGAGCTGGTGGCCGGACGGGCACGCGAGCGCCTCGTGGACGACGGCTTCAGCGACGAGCAGATCGAGCGCATCTTCGATGCGGTCCCCGTCGCCACGCACAATCAGCGTGGCCTGGGAACGCTCTACCTCGGGTGCGTCGAGAGCGAGACGATCGCGGTCGAAGCGCAGGAGCTGCTGGCGATCGTCGAGGACTCGATGTCCAGCGAGATCTACGAGCTCATGAAGCGCAGCGACGAGGGCGCGGTCGTGGAGAAGGCCCACCGGCGCCCGCGCTTCGTCGAGGACTGCGTACGCGAGATGGTGAAGGGCGTTGTCGAGGGCTTCGCCGGGCTGCCCGACGGAACCTTCGTGATGGCGCGCCAGGAGAACCTCGAGACGATCCACCAGCACAACGTCGTCGCGGAGCGCTTCGGCCTGCTCGGCGAGCTGCGCGCGGAGGTCGTGACCGGCGATCACCTCCCGCATCACATGTCGATGCGCGAGTGGCTCGACGAGGCCGGCCGCTGAGGCTTCAGGCGCTCTGCGCGCAAGCGATGAGCGCGCGGCTTTCAGACTCGATCACGACGAGCGGGAAGTCCGCCGGGCGTTCATAGACGCGCCGGGCGGAACGGGCAGCGGCCAGCGATGGTGTGCCGACGTTCCAGAGGACCAGCACGGCGTAATCGTCGCGTGGCCCCCCGAGCAGGGCGCCCTTCGTCTTCCCCCAGTCCCATCGGCGAGTGACCGTGACGGTGCCCGCGAGCACGTCCTCGCGCATCGCTGCGAGCCCGTCCCTGGAGCGCACGGCCGAGAGCCCTTCACGGCGCGTGCACGCGGCGATGTCGCCCGGCACCGGATCGCGGTTGTCGAGAACGACGTAAATCGCAACGCCGAACGCGGCAATCGCGACGAGGACGACGCATCCCGCAAGCCACTTCATGGCCGGGCGTCCTTCACGCGGGGGTCCGTGGAGCGAGTTGCCGCGCGTCGGCGCTCCGCCTCCCGCAGCAGGCGGCGCATTCCGAAGAAGTAGTCGATCCCGCTGATCAGCGTGATCGCGACCATCGCGTAGACGAGCCCGTCGAGCCACGCCGGCGACGGGTCGACGAGGATCAGCAGGAAGACGGTCAGCACCTGGATCGCGGTCTTCACCTTGCCCCACTGGTTCGCGGGGATCACGATGCCCTCGGCCTTCGCCGCCATCCGGGCGACCGTCACGGCGAACTCGCGCGCGATGATCACCATCGCCACCCACGCGGCCAGGCGATCGAGCGAGACGAGCGCCAGCAGCGCGGCGATGATCAGCAGCTTGTCGGCGACCGGATCCATGATCTTCCCGAACGTCGTGATCTGCTCGCGCGAGCGCGCGATCCAGCCGTCGATCGCGTCCGTGAACGAGGCGAGAGCGAAGACGATCGCGGCGAGCACGTCGCTCGTGCCATCGCCGAAGGCGCCCAGGAGGGCGACGACGAGCACGGGAACCAGCAAGATCCGCAGGACCGTCAGGAAGTTGGGGAGGTTCAGCCCGAACACCGAGCACGCAGTATTGCGCGCGTACCCGCGGCTTCCCGGTTCAAGCGCTGCGCCGCAGCACCGGCCCAGGGTCCACCGGCTCCGGAACGACCCGGTTGCGGCCGCGCTGCTTTGCGACATAGAGGCGCTGATCGGCCTCCTCGTACAGGCTCTGGAAATCGAGTTCCCCGTCGTGCAGGCCGGCTGCCACTCCCGCGGACAGGGTCACCCGCAGCCCCGCCGGCCGTGTCGCAAGCAGCGCCTCGCGCACCTGCTCCGCCCGGCGCGCGGCGCCCGCCTCGTCGAGCCCCGGCAGCAACACGAGGAACTCCTCGCCGCCGATGCGGTAGGCGAGCTCGAATGACCGCAGCGAGACGCGCACCGTACGCGCCACATCTCGCAGCACCCGGTCCCCGGTGTCATGGCCGTGTTCGTCGTTGATCGTCTTGAAGTGATCCAGGTCGAACACCACGATCGCCACCGGGCGCCCGGCGACCAGCGCCTGCTCGCGCAGCTCGAGGAAGCGCTGGTCGAGCGTCGAGCGGTTCAGCAGGCCGGTGAGCGGATCGATGATCGACCCGCGCCGCGAGCGTGCCTCGGCGCGCATCAGGGTTCCTACGTCGAAGGCGACCACGACCATCAGGACGAGCGTCGACAGCAGAATCTGAACGTTGGGCGGAGCCGCGTCGCGCCAGGTGAGACTCCCCAGGAGCGCCATCCCGGCCCCCCATGCGAACACGACGAGAACTCCGCGGTTCGCCAGCACAGCGGCCGCCCCGACTGCCGGCACAAGCAACCACGGCAGCACCGCGCTGTGCGGACCACCGGTCATCGCAGTCCCCAGGCCGATGCCGGCCATCGTCAGCAGAGTCGCGGCGAAGAACCAGATCTCCGGACGGGGGCTGCGCAGCATGCGGCCCTCGAGCAGCAGCCGCACGACGGTCACCCCGGCGAAGACGCCGAAGACCCCCCACCCCCAGTCGACCGCAAGCAGGACCGTCCCGGCCCCGACCACCGCGAGCGTCGCGAGGCGCGCTGGGCGGCTGAACCGGTGGAGCTCAAGCAGCCGCTCGCGGTCGCCGGGGTTCGGGCAGAGCCACGTGCCAGCAGCCGGCGGCGGGCCGCTCGAGCCACGCTGGGCTCGCGGATAGGATCTGGCCATGGAACGACGGATGCTAGGTGACGGGCTGGAGGTCTCCGCTATCGGGCTCGGTTGCATGGGGATGACGGGCCACTACGGCCCGGCCGACCGTGACGAGGCGGCCGCGACGCTTGAGCGCGCGCTCGAGCTCGACTGCACCTTCCTCGACACCGCCGAGTACTACGGCGCGGGCACCAACGAGGAACTGATCGCGGACGTACTCGGGACACGGCGCGCC
>WLNG01000125.1 GCA_009699915.1 Actinomycetota bacterium | reverse complement strand
GAGCGGACCGCCGACCGGCCCGTCGCCTCAGGCCGCGTCTCACCCCGCGCGGCGCTGACCTTCGGATTGGTGCTCGGCCTGCTCTCCGTCATCTGGCTGGCGATCCTCGTCAACCCGCTCGCTGCCGGGCTCTCACTGCTCGGCTTCGTCGGTTACGCGGTCGGATACACGATCATCCTCAAGCGGCGCACCTGGCAGAACATCGTGTGGGGAGGCGCCGCCGGTGCCGTGCCGCCGCTTGTCGGATGGGCGGCCGTGGACGGACGGATCACCGGAATGGCGATCTACCTCTTCGCGATCGTCTTCTTCTGGACGCCGCCGCACTTCTGGGCGCTGAGCCTCCTGATGAAGGATGAGTACGCCGAGGTCGGGATCCCGATGCTGCCGGTCGTGCGCGGTGAGAACGAGACCCGCCGACAGATCCTGCTTTACACGGTGCTCCTCTACGCCGTCTCGCAACTCCCGTTCTGCGGCGACGGGATGGGAGCGTTGTACCTGGGCGTCTCGCTGGTGCTGGGCGTCATTTTCATCGCGCTCGCGGTGCAGTTGCGCCGGCGTGCCGACCGGCGCTCCGCTTTGCGCCTCTACCTCTTCTCCCTCGTCTACCTTGCCGCGCTCTTCGCCGCTATGGTGGTCGACGTCCACCTGTGACCCCTACCCCCTGAGCCATGGATCGCAATCTCGCTAAGAAGAACGTCCGCAGTGGTCTGATCATCACCGGCCTCGGGTTCTTCCTGTTCGGCCTGACCTTCGTCGCTGCGGCGCTCTACGTCTCATGAGCGAGCAGCGCAACGAGAACCTGGCGCCGGTCGGCGAGGAGATTCACCTCCATGGCCCGAGCATCCAGCCGGCGCTCGTCGCGTTCGGCTTCATCCTGATCCTTCTGGGCATCATCGACAAGCGCTGGCTGTCGATCATCGGCCTGGTCATGTTCCTCTGGGCAATTGCGCTCTGGATCCGCAACAGTGCGCGCGAGATGCGTGCACTGCCCAGCGACACCGAGCACTAACGCCGCGCAGCCCGCATTCATCCGGCCGGTACCCGCGCTCCGTACATGGGGCATGCACCGGCCGAGCACGATCAGTCTGCGTCGCAGCCTCTACGAAGAGGCCGATGCGATCGTCCAGACCGAGTTTGAGCGCGATCTCGCGCTCGATGAGATCGCACGTCGCGTCGCATCCTCAAGACGCCAGCTCCAGCGGGCCTTCGCGGAGGTCGGTCGCACGACGTTCCGCGATCGACTCACCAACGTGCGCATGGACCGCGCTGCTGAGATGCTCGCGCGTCCTGATCTGACGGTGCGCGAGGTCGCGCGCCGCGTCGGGTACCGCCAGCCCGCGCAGTTTGCCAAAGCCTTCCGTCGCCGTCACGCGGTCTCTCCATCGACCTATCGGGACCGGGCGAGGGTCATCCACGGGCCGGCGGAGCACCTCTCCCACGCGGCCTGACCCCCATTGCCGGGGGGCCGTGGCGCATCGGCGCTCTGTGACCGGTTTGGGAGGCCGCATGTGTCCTCAGGAATGGATAGATTTGATGGGCAATGGGAGCTGAATCACATCGCGGGCCGGTGCCGGCGCGCATATGGGTCATGTTCATCGCGGCGCTGGTCGTTGCCTCGGCTGTAGGCATCGTCCTCGGGCTCGCCATCAACTGGTTCCCCGCGCAGGGCTCATCGATCGCCCACAGGATCGACACCTTCTGGGATGTCCTACTGATCATCTCGGTGCCGATCGCCGTGATCGTGCTCGGCACCGTGATCTTCGCCATCGCTCGCTGGCGCGTGCGCCCGGGCGAGGAGAACCTCGACGGTCCGCCGACTCACGGCAGCACACGCCTCGAGATCATCTGGACCGCCATCCCGACGTTGATCATTGCCGGGCTCTGCGCCTACGCGACCATCCTGCTCCTCGACATCCAGGAGGCGCCTGCGAAGAATGCGCGCGTCGTGAAGGTCACCGGCCAGCAGTTCGCTTGGTCGTTCGAGATGAATGAGGGTGGCAAGAAGATCGCCTCGAACGTTCTGTATGTCCCGGTCGGCGAGCAGGTCACTTTCAAGGTGCGTTCGAAGGACGTCATCCATGACTTCTGGGTGCCGGAGTGGCGGCTCAAGATCGACGCAGTTCCGGGTATCACCACGTCCTACTCGATCACCCCGATCAAGACCGGCTCGTTCCAGATCGTCTGCGCCGAGCTCTGCGGCCTCGGACATGCCTACATGCGCCAGCGCGTCATCGTCGTCAGCCCCGCTCAGTACGAGGCTTGGGTTCGACGCGTCTCACAGGCCGCGGCGCCGGCGGCGCCGGCCGGATCCGGCGGCACGCAGACCGCGTCGGTCGACCCGAAGCAGCTCTTCGTCGCCGGGAAGCCGGACACCGGCGCCCTCGCCTGCGGTAGCTGTCACGTCCTCAAGGCCGCCGGAACGTCCGGAGCGGTCGGGCCGAACCTCGATACATCGCTCGCATCTGACGATCGGGCGGCGCAGATCAAGGAGATGATCGTGGCGCCGAACAAGGAGATCGTGAAGGGCTACGGCCCGAACATCATGCCCGCGAACTACGGGCAGACCCTGACAGCGCAGGAGATCGACGCGCTCTCTGCGTACATCGATCAGAGCGTGCACGGAGGAAAGTAAGAAGCCATGGCCGCCAAGCTCCGCACTCCCGGCTGGTACCGCGCCGGGCTCTTCATTCTCATCGGCATCGCGTTCTCGTTCTCGTTGCTCTGCTTCCTGCGCTGGATCTTCGGCGCCGATCCAGTCTATGACGGCGAGGGCATCCTCCAGATCGCGCTGCTGACGGTTCCGCTCTGGTTCCTCGGCGGCCTGGGGTGCTTCACCTACTGGCTGCGATGGGCCGGCGGCAACAAGGTGGTCGACGATCACAAGGACCACGGCGCGACCTCCTGGAAGGACTACTTCAAGGTCAACACCGATCACAAGGTGATCGGGATCCAGTACATCGTCGTCGCCTTCTTCTTCATGTTCGTTGGCGGCCTGATGGCGATGCTGGTGCGCGCCGAGCTCGCCTCGCCAGGACGCCAGTTCGTCGATGCGAACACGTACAACGGGCTCTTCTCGGTCCACGCGTCGATTCTGATCTTCCTGTTTGTGATTCCGGTCTTCGCCGGCATCGCCAACTACGTCCTCCCGCTGATGATCGGCGCGCCGGACATGGCATTCCCGCGCCTGAACGCCCTGTCCTTCTGGATGCTCCCGACGGCGGGCATCATGTTCATGCTGTCGTTCCTCGTTCCGGGAGGGCCGTTCTCGACGGGCTGGACGGCCTATGCGCCGCTATCCGTTGACGCGCCTATAGGCCAAACGTTCTTCACCATCGGCGTGCAGTTCGCGGGCGCCTCATCGATCGCGACGGCGCTGAATTTCCTCGTCACGATCATCACGATGCGCGCTCCCGGCATGACCTTCTTCCGGATGCCGCTGCTCGTCTGGGCGAACTTCTCCACCTCGCTGCTCGTCGTCATCGCGACGCCGTTCGTCGCCGCCTCGCAGTTCATGGTGCTCCTCGACCGAGCGCTCGGGTTCAACTTCTTCGACTTCGGCAACGGCGGCGACGTGTTGATGTACCAACACGTCTTCTGGTTCTACTCGCACCCAGCCGTCTACATCATGATGCTGCCCGGGTTCGGGATAGTCAGCGAGATTCTCGCCACGAAGTCCCGCAAACCGGTCTTCGGATATCGCATGATGGCGTTCTCCCTGCTGGCGATCGTCGTGCTCGGATTCACCGTCTGGGCCCACCACATGTTCGTCTCCGGAATGCAGGACTGGATCCGGATCCCGATGATGATCTCGACGGCGATCATCGCGATCCCGACGGGCATCAAGATCTTCTCCTGGCTCGGCACCATGTGGCGCGGCGTCCTCACGATGGACGGCCCGATGCTCTGGGCCGTCGGATTCATCACGATGTTCACCCTCGGCGGCATCTCCGGTGTGATGCTCGCGATGGTGCCGCTCGACATCCACGTCAGCGACACCTACTTCATCGTCGCGCACATCCACTATGTGCTCTTCGGCGGCTCGCTCTTCACGATCTTCGCCGGGATCTACTACTGGTTCCCGAAGATGACCGGCCGGATGCTGAACGAGCGCTTGAGCCGGCTGCACTTCTGGCTCACCTTCGTCGCCTTCAACGTGACCTTCGCTCCGATGCACCTGATCGGCGTTCAGGGCATGCCGCGCCGCGTCTCCGACTATGCGCAGCAGTTCGCGGGGTGGAACATGGCGATCTCAATCGCCTCGTTCGTCCTGGGCCTGTCGACGCTGATCTTCCTCTACAACGTGATCGTCTCATGGCGCTCCGGTCCGCGCGCGGAAGGCAACCCATGGCGCGCCCTGACGATCGAATGGCAGGTCTCCTCGCCCCCGCCGGTCTTCAACTTCGACGCGATTCCGTCGGTCGTCGGCGGACCGTACGAGTACGGCGTCCCCGGCGCAGTCCACGCAGTGATGGCAGGCGGCCCCGCCGAGCCTGTACCGGTCGCCGCAGGCCTCGTATCGAGTGGCGGACCCGGCGACCACCACGAGGACGAGGCCTGATCGTGCGCGTCGTCACCGCCGGAACGGCGATAACTGACCCCCCGAACGTCTCCGCCGTCGACGGCTCCAGCTGGCTGCGCTCCGATCTCAACGATCGAGGCGCGAAGGCGTTCGGCAAGCCCGTCCACCACATCGCCGCGCAGTCGCACGACGCGCAGACCACCGCCTGAGGACGCAACGATCATGGAAGCAGCCGCGATCCCCACCCCCGTCGCCCACGACGATCATCACCACCATCACGGTCCGCCCACCGCGAACCGCAGCTCCGCGGTGGAGCCGGAGAAGCTCGGCATCCTGCTCTTCATCATCTCCGAGGCGATGCTCTTTGGAGCATTCTTCGCCGCCTACTTCTTCATCCGCGTCGTCTCCGGTGATGCATGGCCCCCGGGCGGTCACAACCTGCCGATCGCAGTCGCAGGAACCAACGCCGCTGTGCTGCTCTCCTCGTCGCTGACGATGCACTGGACCGACATGTCGGCCAAGCGCGGCAACACCTTCGGCATGCGCGCCGGGATCGTCCTGACCTTCCTGCTGGGAGCCACGTTCCTCTT
>WLNG01000124.1 GCA_009699915.1 Actinomycetota bacterium | reverse complement strand
CGTCCCCGCGGTGGAGCAGTGGCGCTACCGCAACAAGCTCGAGTACTCCTTCGGCCAGGGGCAGGAGGGCGAGCTCATCTGCGGCTTCCACGCGCCGGGGTCGTGGTCGCGGATCGAGTCACTCGAAGACTGTCTGCTCGCCTCGGCCCGCGGGAATGAACTGCGCACGCGCGCGCTGGAGGCGCTGCGCGCCCAGGATCTGCGGCCCTATGACCGTCGCGAGCAGAATGGCTTCCTGCGCAACCTCATCGTGCGCGAGGGCGTGCGCACCGGCCAGGCGCAGCTGCGCCTGGTGACCTCGCCGGGCCCGTTCGACACCGACGCCTTCACCGCCGCGCTGGAGGACGTCGAGAGCATCATCTGGACGCAGGCTCCTGGGGTGGCGGAGACCACGCGCGGGGGCCGCGACGAGCTGCTCTCCGGGACGCCGGCGATCGAGGAGGAGCTCTGCGGCATGCGCTTCTCGCTCAGCTCCGAAGCGTTCTTTCAGACGAACACGCAGATGGCCGAGGCGCTCTATGGGATCGTCGGCGAATACGCCGCGCTGCAGGGCTGGGAGCGCGTCTACGACCTCTGCTGTGGCATCGGGACGATCGGTCTGACGCTGGCGCCGCGCGCGGCCGAGGTCACGGGGGTCGAGATCGTCCCCGAGGCGGTCGAGGACGCGCAGCGCAACGCCCGCGCGAACGAGATCGCCAACGCCCGCTTCATCCCCGGCGATGTGCGCGTCGTACTCAAGGAGCTCGCCGCGCGCGCCGAGCGTCCGGACCTCATCGTCGTTGATCCGCCGCGCGCCGGGCTCTCGAGCAAGGTCGTCGCGCGGATCGCGCAGGCCGCACCGAAGCGCATCGTCTACGTCTCCTGCAACCCGACGACGCTCGCGCCGAACGCGGCGCAGCTCGTCGAGGAGGGCTACCGGCTGGTGAAGGTGCGCGTCGTCGATCAGTTCCCGCAGACGCCGCACATCGAGTGCGTCGCGCTGCTTGAGCGGGCCGGTCAGAGCTGATGCGCGCCGTCACGATCCGCGAGGGTCGGCTGGTCGTCGAGGAGCACCCGGACCCGGTCCCTGGCCCCGGCGAGATCCTTGTGCGGGTCGGCTCGGCAGGCGTCAACGGCGCCGATCTGCTCCAGCTGCGCGGCGGCTACCCGGCGCCGCCCGGCTGGCCGCAGGACATTCCCGGACTCGAGTTCGCCGGCACGGTCGAGGCGCTCGGCGAGGGAGCGACGCGCTTCGCGCAGGGCGCCCGCGTGATGGCCGTCGTCGGCGGCGGGGGCCAGGCCGAGCTCTGCGTCGTTCACGAGCGCGAGGCGATGCCGGTCCCCGATGCGGTCGACGACATCGCCGCGGGCGGACTTCCAGAGGCCTGCACCACCGCACACGACGCCCTGATCACGCAGGCCGGCCTGCAGGCCGGGGAGCGCGTGCTGATCAGCGGCGCCGCCGGCGGGGTCGGCAGCGCGGCGGTCCAGATCGCCGCCGCGACCGGCGCTCACGTCACCGCCTCCGTGCACCGGCACGAGCTGCACGAGGCCGTCGCAGCGCTCGGCGCCGGCGCGGTCCTCGATCCCGACGCGACGGCCGAGGCCGGCCCCTATGACGTGCTGCTTGAGCTCATCGGTGCTCCGAACCTCGAGGCCAACCTGCGCGCGATGCGCCGCGGCGGGCGCATCGTCGTGATCGGCGTCGGGGCGGGGTTCAAGGCGCAGCTCAACCTGCTCGCCGTGATGGGCAACATGCTGACGCTGCGCGGCTCGACGCTGCGCGCTCGGCCGCTGGAGGAGAAGGCGGCCGCCGCCCGAGCGGTGGAGCGTGACGTGCTGACGGTCTTCGAGCGCGGCCAGGCGCGCGTTCCGATCACCGGGACCTTCCCGCTGGCCGAGGCCGCGGCCGCCTACGAGGCCTTCGCAGCCGGCGGGAAGCTCGGCAAGCTGCTGATCCTGCCCGGCGCTTAGGCGGGACCGTCCTCGTCCTCGTCCTCGTCTTCGACGAGATCGTCGGCGTGGATCGCGCAGAGCACCGGGCCTCCCGTCTGGAGGATGTCCTCGAGCTCAGCCTGCGTCAGCTGCGTACCGCAGACCTCGCAGTGGTCGCCGAGCGGCTCGATCGTGCGCTCTTCAAGGCTCATGGCGCCGGGATACCCCGAATGGCCCCCTGCCCAATCCGCGCGTGCGCGCGTACGGCTCAGTACGGCGGAAGGTCGGCCCACCAGTCGCCGAGCGCCCGGAAGGCGGCCCAGAAGGCGCGCTTGGCGTCCTCTTCGTCGAGCGCGTCGTCGATATCCGGCGTGACGAGCGCGTCGGTTCCTGGGGTGAGCTCCTGAATGACCCCGGGGCTCCACGTCAGTTCGCGGGCAAGCGGCAGCTCAAGGTCGTTGACGATCTTCAGCGCCTCCTCGCCCATCACCACGATCAGGCGCGGCTGGACGATCGCGATCTCCTCGGTGAGACGCGAGATGCAGGCGGGGTCCGCAAGCGCCGGGTCGCCGACCGGGCACTTCACGCAGACCGTGCCGTAGACGGCGAGCGGGTCGACGCCCAGCCGCGCAAGCGACTTCTGGAGCGCGGAGCCGGCGCGGCCATAGAAGGCGACGCCCTCCTCGATCTCAGCCGTCAAGGCGCGCTGCTTGATCAGCATCACGTCGGCCTGTGGATGGCCGGAGCCCAGCACCGGGATCAGGTTCCCGCGCGGGCAGTGCCGGCAGGCCTGGATGTCCCGGGTCAGCGCATTCATCTCGCGGATGGCGCGCTCGAGGTACTTCTCGCGGATCTCGTCTTCGGTGGCAGGCACGGGTTCCCCGGGTTTCGGCAGATCGTTGGGCTCTCCCTCGCCGTGCATCAGCTCTTGCGCGACGCCCGCCGCACGCGGCGCTCCTTGACCCCGCGGCGCGCGGCCGTCGGCGTCGCCTTCGTCTGGAGGAATTTCAGCGCCTGCACGTACACGTAGTTCGTCGGGAGGGTGAGGATCTCGGCGTGGCGGATCGACTCGAGGAACTCCTCGGGGCCATCGAAGTCGCGCATGCGCACCCGTGCGGTGCCCAGACCCTGCGCGACGTGGGCGTCGGAGCCGGCCCCCGCGGGGATCCGGTACTTGGCGGCGAAGCGCGCCGCCTCCTCGTTGAACGCGCCGATCGCCACGCGCGGGTTGAAGACCTCGATGATGTCGATGTCCTCGACGATCTTCAGCAGGTGCTCGTAGTCGGGAACCGCATGCATGCGGTCGAACGGGTGCGGCACGTAGACCAGTCCGCCCTGGCGGCGGATCTCGGCGACGGTCTCCTCGAGGCTCATGCCGCGCGGGATCCGCTCCTTGATGAAGAGGCCGATGACCTCGCCCTGGTCGGCGGTCTTCACCTCCTCGGCAAGGATCACCTTGACCCCGTACTCCTCGCTCAGCGCTGCGGCCGCGACGGCGCCGGAGATCTCGTTGTGCTCGGTGACGGCGATCGCCCCGAGGCCGCGCTCGCGCGCCGTCGCCATCAGCACCTCGACGGGGGTCGCGCAGTCGTGGCTGTGATCGGTGTGCATGTGCAGGTCGACATCGATCAGCGGCCGCTGCCCGATCCGCCGCCAGATCGCGGGATCGCCGCCCGGGTCCTTGCGCCTGCCGGTCACCTCGGCGTAGATGGCCTCGAGCTCATCGGCGACGGTGGACCAGGGCCTGGGTGTTGCCGCCGCGCGCAGGCGCCCGCGTAGGGCTTCGTCGCCGAGCAGGCGGTCGAGTTGCTCGGCGAGCGCCTCCGGATCGCGTGGCTGGAAGAGCAGTCCGCGTTCGCCTTCTCCGATGACGTCTGCGTAGACCGGGAGCGATGCCGCGAGCGGCACTGCGCCCGCGGCGCTCGCTCGTGCGACCAGGGCCGGCTGCGGCGCAGCGCCCGCGGAGGCGGCGACGAGCACGTCGGAGCCGGCGAGCAGCTCGTCCTCGGACATCTCGTCCGGCGTCACGTAACGCACGCGCTCGCGCAGGTCGGCACGCAGCGGCGTGGAGGAGGGGCCGCGATCGCTGAGGATCACGAGCTCCCACGGCAGTTCGGTGCGCAGCAACCGCAGCGAGCGCAGCACGAGCCGCAGCGCCTGGCGCTCCTCCTCATCGACGAACGCGATCTGCAGCGGGAGGTCCCCGCTGCGGGGGGTGCGTTCGAGCGGCGGGGATCCGGGGGCGAGCGGCCGGTATGTCGCGGGGAAGTAGCGCTGCATGACCTCCGCGGTCGCCGGGTAGCTGACGGTACGCGCGTCGAGTCGGCCGAGCACCGTCTCGACGACCTTACGCGTGACCTGGGTCGTGACGAGTCGCTCGGTCGGGGCGTGGAAGGAGCCGATGTTCAGCGCGCGCGAGACACGCAGTGCGGCGCCCGCGACGCTCGGGGCGAACGGCTCATGGACATGGCAGAGGTCGAAGGGCGTGTGGTTGAAGAGGTCGCTGAGGGTGCGCGTGACGTCGAGCGGCAGCGCCGTGCGGCGCCTGCCCGGAAGTGCAGGGGTCGCCTCGCCGACGGCGACGACCAGCGGCTCTCCGGACGCTGCTGCAAGCAGCTTCTCGCCGGAGTCGCGGGCGCGGCGACGGCCCTCGCGTACGAGCTCCGCCGATTCCGAGGGCGCGACGATGACAACGCGGTGGCCGCGCGCGGCCAGCTCATGCGACAGGTGGGCGATCGCGACGTTCACCTCGTGGGGCTGCTCCCACGGGTAGGGCGTCACCTGGGCGATCGCGTGGCGCTCGGGCATCGTCCTGAGCATACGCCGGGGGCGACCGCATGGTGCGGGGCTCCGGGCCGCCCCGCGCTGCGGAGCGGCCCGGCCCGCGGACGGCTAGGAGCGCTTGGCGCGCGCCGCAGGCTTTGCGGCGGTGCGGCTCTTCGGGCGGCTCTTCGGACCACCCTTGCCGGCGTACTTGGCGATGAACTGCTCGGTGTCCTCACGCGCCTTGTCGTCCGGGCGCTGGTTCTTGGGCGACTTCATCAGGTAGGAGCTCGGGCCATCGAGCTGACCGGAGACGCCGTGGTTGAGCGCCAGCTTCAGCAGCCGCACGGCGTCGATCACGATGCCGGCCGAGTTCGGGGAGTCCCAGACCTCGAGCTTCATCTCGAGGTTGAGCGGGACATCGCCGAAGGCTTGGCCCTCGACGCGGAT
>WLNG01000123.1 GCA_009699915.1 Actinomycetota bacterium | reverse complement strand
GGGCAGACGCGGCGCCCGTAGAGCCGCGAGAGCGATCCGAGGATGAGGAAGACGCTAGCCAGGCGACCCGGCTCGACGATCACGAGCAGATCGGCGTCGGCGCCGGGCCGGGCGTCGCTCGCGGCCAGGGACCCGGTGAGCGCGAGGCCGCGCACGAACGGCGCCCGCGCAGCGACGCGGGCGGCGCGGCGCGCCCGGACCTGCAGCGCCTGCGCCCGCTCAATGCGCGCGGGGCGCTCGTCGATCAGCGACTCGCGGCCTCGCAACGTGACGAACCCGCCGCGCGCGCTCGTCACATCCCGCAGCGGCCCGTCCTCGGTGAGCAGTCGCTCGATCTGCGCGGCGTCGATGGGAAGCCGCGCGCCGCGCGCGATCTCCGTGGTCGTCAGCGCGCAGTCGAAGCCGTCGGCGTAGATCAGCGCGTCGAGCAGGGCGAGGCGTGCGTCGTCATCCATCGCGGTCACCTCGGCTCCGGCACAACCCACAGCGGCGGCGTGCGCGGGGTCGGCTCGGGAGCGGCGGGATCGATTGCGAGCCGCCAGCGCCCCGCGATCGCCGCGACCTGGAGGCCCATGATCGCCCGGGCGAGCGGCTCGCCGATGCAGGCGTGGACTCCGGCACCGAACGGGATGAAGGCACCGCGCGGCGTGCCGCGTCGCTCGCCGAGCATCCGCTCGGGCCGGAACGCCTCCGGCTCGGGGAAGTGGCGCGCGTCGCGATGGCTCACGAGCGGGCTGATCAGCAGGTTCGCGCCCTTCGGGATCTGCTCCCCGGCGACGGCCATTACGCCGGCGGGGCAGCGGTCGATGTACCGGGCGGGCGGGTTGAGCCGCAGCGCCTCGTCGAGGACGGCGCGCATCCACGGCAGCGTGTCGAGGTCCGCGAGCGTCGGAGCGCGGCCGGCGAGCACGCAGCGCAGCTCCTGGGCGAGGCGCCGGTCCGCCTCCTCATCGCGGGCGAGAAGCCACCATGCAGCCTCGAGCGCACGCGCCGGCTCCTCCGCCGCAGCGAGCAGGAACGCGATGATCTCGCCACGGACGACCTCGTCGGCGACACCGAGGCCGAGCAGCAGCTCGAGCAGGTCACCGGGGCGCCCCTGCGCTCCCTCGCGCCGCGCGGCGATCAGCCCGTCGGCGAACGAGCGCACCGACTGCAGCGCCGCGCGATGCTGGGCCACGAGCGCCGGCGGGCGCAGCCGCGGCAGCGCCGCCATCAGCTGAGCGAGGTCGAGAGCTAGGCGGCGCGCATTCGCGCCCAGCTCGACCGAGAGGAGGACATCCGCGGTGGCGCCGATCGACAGTGTGAAGAGCTCGTCGCGCAGGGCGACCGGCAGCCCGGGCTCCCAGTCCGCCCCGGCACCGCCCAGCCGAGCATCGAGGACCCCGCCCAGCTCGCGCACCCGGGGACGGCCGATCGCGGGCTGGAGCGCGAGGCGCCGCGTCCGGTGCTCGGCACCGTTGAGGGTGTTCAGCGTCGGGCCGTGGACGCGTCGCGCACGGCGCTTCCACTTGCCCACGCCGTACCGATCGCCGTCGGTGACCAGCACCTGCCAGACCGCGTCCGGATCGCGGACGAGGACCTGCGGCGCGGCGCCCGCCCGCATCCGCAGCAGCGGCCCGTCGCCAGGGCCTGGAATCGCATATCCGAGCGGATCGCGGAAGAAGGCTCGCGCTGAGACCGGCGACGGCATCGGGGGAGTCTTCCAGAGGCGGCGGTTCGGTGAGTGATCCGTGAGTAGGATCGGCTGATGGCGACGGAGAGGCACCCGCTGCCCGCGGCGATGGAGCCTCCGTGCGGCGGCTGGCGCGGCGCGCTCGCGCCGCTCGCCCAGGCGGTGCAGCGGGACGATCTCCGGCGGCTGGGCCGCGACCACACGACGGCGCTCGCCCGGCGCCTGAACCGCCGCAACGCGCCGCTGATCGAACTGCGCCGGCGGCTGCTCGCCGAGCGCGGCGCGGAGCTGCTTGCGCATGACGGCCCCGCGATCGAGCTGCACGACGGCTGGGCGATCGACACGAGCGGGACGCTGCCCGGCCTCGAGGCGCTCGTCCACCGCGGGCAGGAGCTGATCGGGCGCTACGCGGGTCGGGTCTACGAGGACGAGAAGCCGTTCCTGCAGAACTTGATCCCGGAGTCCGCGATCGACGAGCACCCGGAGCTGCTCGACTTCATCACCTCACCGCAGGTCCTCGCCGCGGTTGCCCCGGTCTTCGGGTACATCCCGCCACTCTCCCCGCTGCTGCCGCGGGGGGTCCGGCTGATGGAGTCCTCGACGCAGTTCGATCCCGCCGCAGACGGCCCATGGCGCGAGAGTCAGCTGGCGCACCTCGATTACCACTCCTCACCGACGCTGTACGTCTTTGTAGCGCTGCGCGATATCGCTCCGGAGGACGGGCCGCTGCAGTTCGTCGGGCGCGAGGCGTCGGCCCGCCTCGCAGGGGCCATCGGCTACGGGCGGCGCGGCGTTCCCTACCGCCTGACCGACGAGCAGGTGATGGAGCACGTGCGCGAGGACGAGATGCACCGCTTCGCCGCGCCCGCCGGGACCGTGCTGTTCCTCGAGTCGAGCGCCTGCATGCACTTCGGCAGTCGCCGCCCTCGGTCTCCGCGGTACCAGATGCAGTACAGCTTCACCTCGCCCGTGCGCAACGACTTCCTCGAGCTCTGGCGGCCCAGCCGCGTCCACCCCGTCCGGCCCACAGACGCGCCGCTGCGGCGAGCGGTCCTCGACCGCACGGCCGACGGGCTCCGCGCGCTGCTGCGGGGCGGCGACGCGTGATCATCGGGCCGCACCCGCGCGGGTACTTCGTCGTGCTGCAGCGCGACCACGCGACGATGACCGCGCAGCTCGCCCGCGCGTGGGGCTCGCCGGCGGTCGGCGGGCCGGCCGACGAGGTCGTCGTGGTCGCCGCGGCCGAGCATGAGCGCGGCTGGGACGGCAGGGACCTGCCGATCCTCGACCCGGCCGCCGGGGTCCCCTGCGGGCCGGGCGACATCCCCCTCGCCGCCCACCTGCCGATGCAGCTCGACGGGCCGCGCGAGCTCGGGGAGAGTGACCCGCACGCGGGGCTGCTCGTCGCGATCAAGCACTGCAACCGCTACCGGCCGGTCGCGCCGCAGGCGCTCCTCCTGCGTCGCCACCGCCAGGTCGCGCGCTTCCGCCGCGACAGCGCCCGGCTGCAGCGCGACCTGCGCGCGCGGATCGCCGCACCGGACAGCGAGATCGACCGCCAGTGGCGCACGCTTCACGCCTGCGACACGATCTCCCACGCGCAGCTGACCGCGGTCCCGCGGCTCGTGGGGGCCGTCGTTCCGGGCGCGGACGGCAGGCCCGTCACGCTGACGAGCGCCGCCGCCGAGGGAGGACTCTCGATCGACCCGTGGCCGTTCTCCGGCGCCGAGGTGCGCCTCGACGTCCCCGGCCGCGTGCTTGCAGGCGGCTGCACGAGCCAGGCGGAACTCGAGCGCGCGTTCACCGCGGCTCCGGTGGAGATGCAGGAGTTCCTCCTGGTCCCCGCACAGCGGCGCTCTGCCTGAAGTGACGCTCGCGAATCTCGCCGGAGCCGATGGACCCGGGGGCGTGGAACTCCCTGGTCGGCCGCATCACGCAGCTCCCCGCCAAGCTGGCGGACATCCCGCACGCGCGGCACGGCAGTCCGCGGGCGGGTGGAGGATCATTCGTCGCATCGCCGCCGATCCCGTCACACCAGGCCGTGCCTACGTCCCGACGCTCGTGGCCGTGGGCCTCGTCGTCACCGTCGTCAGCTCGCTCGGCGCGCCGCTGATCCCAAGGATCGCGCAGGACTTCGGGGCCAGCATCGGAACGGCGCAGTGGTCGCTCACCGTGACCCTGCTGACCGGAGCGGTGCTCGCGCCGCTCGTCGGCCGCATCGGCGACGGCCCACGCAGGCGGGAGGTGCTCGTCGCCTGCCTGGCGATCGTGACGCTTGGAGGAGTGATCGCCGCACTCGCTGGATCGATCGCCGTGCTGATCGCAGGCCGCACGTTGCAGGGCCTCGGCCTCGCGATGCTGCCGCTGACGGTCGCGTCCGCGCGCGACCATCTGTCGCCCAAGCGCGCCGCCGCGACGATCGCGCTTCTGTCGATCGTCGGAGCCTCCGGCGTGGGCATCGGTTACCCGCTCACGGCCCTGATCGTCGACGCAGGCGGCGTCGCGGCAGCGTTCTGGGTCGGCACCGGACTGAGCGCCGCAGCGCTGGCGCTGACGGTGCTGTTCGTGCCACGACCTCTGCGGCCCGCGCAGCACAGCTCGCTCGACGTCCGTGGAGCCACCCTCGTCGGCGGCGGCGTGCTCGCCCTGCTGCTCGTGCTCGAGCGCGGCGGGGCTTGGGGCTGGGCGTCAGGACAGACGCTCGGGATGCTGGCCGCCTCCGCGATCCTGCTGGCGTGGTGGACGCTCCATGAACTGCGGACCGTCGAACCGCTCGTCGAGCTGCGTCTCCTGCGCCGCCGCGCGGTGATGACCGCGAACGCCGTCGGATTCGTCCTCGGAGCGGCGGTCTATCTGGCGATCTCGCTGATGACGCAGGTGGTTCAGCTGCCCAGCGGGCTCAACCAGTCGATCCTCGTCGCAGGGCTGACGCTCGGGCCGCTCTCGGCCGGGTCGTTCCTGACGCCGCGCCTAGCGCCGCTGATCGGCCGGCGTACCGGCGCGCGTGGCCTGATCCCGCTCGGCGCGCTCGGGGTTGCCGCAGGGATGGCGCTCTTCGGCCTGGCCGGCGGCACGCTCTGGGAGGCCTTCGTCAGCATGGGGCTTATGGGCATCGGCCTCGGCCTCACGCTCGGCGCGATGCCGGGGCTGATCGTCGGCGCGGTCCCGCAGGACGAGACGAGCAGCGCGATGAGCTTCTACCAGGTGACCCGCTATGTGGGATTCGCGCTCGGAAGCGGACTCGCGGTGACGCTGGTGAACGCCTTCGCCGGGGCTGGGAAGACCCCCGGGGGTGACGCCTACGAGGCGGCGTTCGTCGTCGGCGCGGGGATGGCGGTCGCCGCCGCGCTCATCGCATGGGTGCTTCCGGAGCGCCGCGGGGCGCCGGCGCTCAGGGCGTGACGACGATCTTGCCTGCGAGATCGCCGGAGCGCATCGCGGCGAGCCCCTCGGCAACCTCTGCAAGCGGCAGGACGCGGTCGATGGCCGGGCGCAGCCCGCTCGAGCCGAGCAGCTGGAGGAGATCCTCAAGCTCTTCGCGCGTGCC
>WLNG01000122.1 GCA_009699915.1 Actinomycetota bacterium | reverse complement strand
CGGTCGGGGGGCCGACATGAGGCTCGTGACCTACGTCGCTGACGACGCGCTGCGCGCGGGAATCGAGCTCGACGGCCGTGTCGTGGACGCCGAGCGCGCGGTGGGGGAGCGCTGGGCAGCGACGGTCGTGGGGATTCTCGAGCAGCCGCAGAGCAGCCGCGATGCGCTTGCGCTGGCAGCGCAGGAGGTCGACGGCCTGCCGATCGATTCGCTCCGGCTGGCGCCACCGATCCCCGCCCCACAGAAGATCATCTGCATCGGCCTGAACTACGTCGACCATGTCCACGAGCTCGAAGCGATCAAGAACGCTCCCAGCGAGGTGACACCGGTTCCGATCCTCTTCACGAAGTTTGTGACCTCACTGGTCGGACATGAGGATCTGGTCCTGATCCCGCCCTCGACAGAGCAGATGGACTACGAGGCGGAGCTCGCCGTGGTCATCGGCCGCCGCGCGAGCCGGGTGAGTGCCATCGATGCGCTGAGCTACGTCGGCGGCTACAGCGCGTTCAACGACATCACCGCGCGCGACCTCCAGCTGCGCACCCCACAATGGACGGCAGGCAAGGCCCCCGACACGTTCGGACCGTTCGGCCCCGTGCTCGTGACGGCGGACGAGATCGCCGATCCCCAGTCGCTGCGGATCCAATGCCGCGTCAACGGAGAAGCGCGCCAGGACGCAACCACCGACCTGATGATCTTTCCGGTCGCGCAGCTCATCGAGTTCATCAGCTCGCTGATCACGCTCGTGCCCGGCGACGTGATTTCGACGGGAACTCCGGCCGGGATCGGCGTCGCGCGGAAGCCTCCGCTGTTCCTGCAGGCTGGAGACGTCGTCGAGGTGGAGATCTCACAGATCGGCGTCCTGCGCAACACGCTCGCCTCGCTCCAAACGCAGTAGGGGAGCCGCGGAGATCGCGGTCCGTACACGGATATGCTGGGGTCCATGAGTGAGATCGACCCCACACAGTTCCGCAACGTCCTCGGTAACCTGCCGACCGGCGTGACCGTCTTGACCGCCCATGGGGCCGATGGACCGACTGGCATGGCGGCGAACTCCGTGACCTCCGTCTCGCTCGATCCTCCGCTGATCCTCGTCTGCCCAGCCAAGTCCTCGACGACGTGGCCCACGATCGACAGCACCGGAGCCTTCTGCGTGAACATCATGGCCGAGCACCACGAGGAGGCCACGCGGGCCTTTGCGATGAAGGACGCCGACCGGTTCTCCGGGGTCGCCTGGCACCATCGGCCCACCGGCCCGGCGCTTGATGAGGCCGTCGCATGGATCGAGTGCCGGATCCGCGATGAGCACGACGCCGGCGACCACACGATCGTGGTGGCGGATGTCGTCGCGATCGATGCCGCCGATGGCGCTGCGCCGCTCGTCTTCTTCCGGGGCAGTTACGGCGCGTTCCGCGACGCGCAAGCTTGAACTTCTCACAACGACACGCCGAACAGCGAGAGAGGCTACGTAATGACCAGCACGGAGAAGATCGCAGCGTTGAATGGCGCGATGAGCGCGCTTCGCGAGAACGCAGAGACCCACGGCGAGCCCTCGCTGAGAGATGGCGTCCTCTACTTCGGTTCCACCGCCATCCCCAAGCCGGACTTCCCGATCGTTACGTCGGTACAGAGTGAGTTCGGCTGTGCGGCGACGATCCTCGTCGCCGAGGGCGACGGCTTCGTCCGCACCGCAACGACGATGATTGTTGACGCAGAGCGCGCAATCGCGACCCCGCTGGAGGCAACAAGCCCGGCACTCGCACCGCTGCGCGACGGGCAGTCCTATCAAGGGCCTGCAGAGATCCTCGGGACGCAGTACGACGCCTACTACGAGCCGATCATCGCCTCTGACGGTTCGGTCATCGGCTCCTTTCTCGTGGCGTTCGCCACTGCCTGAGGGGCGACTGCGCCGCGAGATTGCGGCCTCGAAACGGGTCGTAGTCGGTCCAAGCATCAACGCTCGATAATGTCGGTTATGTGAAGCTGTGAGAGGAGCGCGGCATCGCCCGTATCCTTGAACCCATGCGTGACCAGCTGCGGCCACTCTTCGACCGGGTCGTGATCAAGGAGCTTGATCCGGATCGCGTACGCCGGTCCGGGCTTCTGGTGCCGCCCGGCGATCATGAGCCGCCGCCGCAGCACGGGATCGTGCTCGATGTCGGCCCTGGTGTCGACTGGTGGCAGGCGCAGGGTTTGAGCATGCCTGTGGCACCGGGTGATCACGTTGTCTTTCCGGCGTCCGCGGGAGTCTGGGTCGAAGTCGATGAGGAGCGCCTGCTCGTCTGCCGCGTCGGTGAACTGCTCGGGATCATCGAGCGCGCCGGCGATGCCGCGAGTCGCAAGCAGCACGCCGTCGCCCCCGATGACCTCGACGACTGAACGTCGCTGCTGCTAGTGCCACGCGCGGTTCGCCACGCGGACCGCGGCCCACATCAGCCTCGCTCGCGCCCGACAGGTCAGGCGCCGAATGATTCGCACCGAGGCGTCGCAGACGCTGCGCATCTCCTCGTGGAACCGTTGATCAACCCACCGGCGCGTCGCCTCGGTCGGGCTCAGGCGCAGGCCGTAGCCGAGGTTGCGATACCCGAAGTCGTGCTGTCGACAGGGCTTCGCAAAGGTGCGCGCCCAGACCACCGGCGTCGCGGTGCAACCGTCGGTCGACCAATCGAACGGCGCTGCCCCGGCTTTCGCAAGAGCAACGAAGCGCTCATGCGGCATGGCGATCAGCGCGCGTGCCGTGGTCGTCAGTGCGGGACGGTCGGTGGCGCGCGCGAGCGCGGGGCCTGCGAGTGTCAGCGTCAGGGTGAGGATGGCCGCGAGCGGCAGGCGTGAGGTCATTGGCGCCACCCTATGAACGGCGGGCGATGATCGAGTACCGCTACGCGTGATCTGCAGCTGTTGCGGGCATGAATCATGCAGTACTGCTGCAAAGACTCGGGCCGGAGGACCCCGTAGGCTTCCGGTAATGAGCGAGTTGGCCGCCAAGTGGACGTCGAACCAGAGCGGCCGCGTCGCCGTCGTCACCGGCGCGAACAGCGGGATCGGCCTGCATGCTGCGATCGGACTGGCAGCCGCAGGCGCGCAGGTGATTCTGGGCTGTCGCGACGCTGACCGTGGAGCAGGCGCGCTCGCAGAGGTCAGGCGAGCGGCCACCGAGCAGGAACCGTTGCTCCTCCCCCTCGACCTTGCTGATCTGGACTCGATCGCGCGCTTTGCAGCCGACGTCGGCCGTGAGCTCCCCCAGCTCGACCTGCTCGTGAACAACGCGGGCGTGATGGCGACGCCCCGGCGCGAGACCGCTCAGGGTTTCGAGCTGCAGTTCGGAACCAACCACCTCGGGCACTTCGCGCTGACCGCGCAGCTGATGCCGCTCCTCAAGGGCTCCCCCACCCCACGGGTCGTGACGGTCGCAAGCCTCGTGCACCGGATCGGCCGAATCAACTTCGATGACTTGAACGGGCGCGAGCATTACCGCCGTTGGGGTGCCTACGCACAGTCGAAGCTCGCCAATCTGCTCTTCGCCTACGAGCTCCAGTCTCGGGCGGTGCATGCCGGATCGTCGCTGCTCTCGCTTGCAGCCCACCCGGGGTATGCGCACACCAATCTCCAGGCAGTGGCGCCGCAGATGGACGGCCGCGTGCGGCACGAACGGCTCTACGCGGCGGTTGGCAAGCGCACTGGACAATCCGCGGCGATGGGGGCACTTCCGACGCTCTACGCGGCGACCGCAAACCTACGGCCCGGAGCGTATGTCGGGCCGTCAGGGCCCGGAGAGCTCCGCGGCGAGCCGCGGGTGGTCTCCAGCAGCTCGTCCTCGAAGGATCCGTCCACCAGGGAGCGGCTCTGGAGCGTCTCCGAGGAGCTCACGCGCGTCAGTATCGCGCCTTGAGCCAAGCCAGCTGAGCGCGCGGACGCTCGGACCGATGCCGGTGCCGGCTTAGAAGAAGGTCTGGCCCGAGAACGTCCAGGTGCCGCTGACGCTGGCGCCGGCCTCGGACAGGAGGTTCGCGGACTGCGTGAACGTCGCCGTGGCCGTGATGCCGTTCGGCGCCCTAACGGTGTTGTTCGTGCCGCTCACCGTCCCGAGGGTGATCTTGATCTGCTTGTTGACCGGGTCCCAGGCAACCGTGCTGCTGGCGAATGTCGTGTTCGCGCCGTTGGTGAAGTCGCTGCGACCGAGGTCGATCGTGCCGAAGTTGAAGGTTGTGCAACCCGTCGGATTACCGGTGATCGAGATCGTGGAGTTCGTGCCAGTGCCGTTGAGGACCACCGACGCTGTGGTGATCGACTGCGTGCTGGTGGTGTTGGCATCGCTCCAGCCCGAGCAGATGCTCGCCGGGCGCAGGCGGCTGTCGAAGCTGACGGTGATCGTGTCGCCGACCTCGGCCTGACGCGACGTGCTGCCCGCGCCACCCTTGTTGGTGATCAGCAGCGGCGAGGCAGCGGCGTTGGTCGCTTCTGCAGCGGTGACGGTGAAAGCAGCCGAGGCGATCTTGCCGCTCGTTCCGCCGATGGCGTAGACGGTGTGAGCGCCATTGGTGAGGTTCGTCGGGATCGTCAGGCTCCGCGAGCCGGCGCCGCTGGACATCGGGGTGGTCCCGAGCGAGGTGCCCGTCGAGGAGTTGTCGAGGCGGAAGGTCACCGTCTCCGTCGCGCTGAAGTTCGAGGCGCTCGCGGTCGTAGTCCCGGTGAGCGTCGCGAAGCTGGTTGTTCCCAGCGAGAGGCTTGCGATGTCCACCGTGATCGCGATCGACGCCGACTTCGCGCTGGTGCCGCCGACCGCGTAGACGGTGTGCGACCCGTTGCTGGTCCCCGCCGGCACCGTGATCGCGAAGGCGCTGAGGGCGCCCGCGCTCGTCGTGGTGCTCGAGCCGAGCGAGGCACCGGTTGATGCGTCGTCCAGGCGGAACGTGACCGTCTCCGAGACACCGAAGTTCGCGAGCGTGGCGTTGGTCGAACCTGGCAGGTTGACGATCGTTGCACTGCTCAGCGAGATCGTCGGGAGGGCGACGGTGATCGCGATGCTGCCCTGCTTGGCGCTGGTTGCGCCGACGGCGTAGATCGTGTGCGCGCCGTTGCTGGTGGCGGCGGGGATCGTGACCGTGATCGCGCTCGCTGCACCGAGAGCGTTCGACGTGGCGGTGCCGACGATCGTCCCGGTCGTGGCGTTATCCAGGCGCAGGTTGACTGTCTCAGAGGCGCCGAAGTACTCCACGGCTGCGGT
>WLNG01000121.1 GCA_009699915.1 Actinomycetota bacterium | reverse complement strand
GATCGGACACCGGCAGGCGGCGGTCCTGGCAGCCGACTTCGAGCGCCGCGGTATCGCTGCCGTGAGAGTCGTGAGCGGCGGGCTGGGGCGCCAGCGCGACACCGCCATGGCGTTCACCGCCGGTGGTCTCACGGTTGAGATCGACGAGGGCTGGAACGAGTACGACTCCGACGACGTGCTCGAGCACCATTCGGAGGCGCTCGCGCGGGTCGAGTCCTCAGGCGACGGCCCGGCGCTGACGAATCGCGAGTTCCAGAAGATCATGGACGGGGGACTGATCGGCTGGGTCGAGGCGGGGGAGACCAGCCCGACGGCGGAGTCTTTCCCGAGCTTCCGCGCGCGTTGCCGCGCTGCGCTGGACCGGCTCGCGGAGCCGCTGGGCCCGGGGGAGACCGCGATCGCGTGCACCTCGGGAGGCGTGATCGCGGCGTTGACGCTCGACCTGCTCGGCGCCCCGCCGGCGGTGATGGTGCCGCTGAACCGCGTGGCGGTCAACACGGCGGTGACGCGGATCGTCCACGGCAAGAGCGGCGCGACGCTCATCGCCTTCAATGAAATCTCCCACCTCGACGGCGAGGCGGGCCTGCGGACCGGGCGCTGAGCGGGCGCCCGCCTGCGTCAGACCGGGTAGCCCACCGGAACGCCGTCCTGCACGCGCTCGATGTACTCGACCATGCCGTAGCCGACGCGGTCGCCCCAGGTCCACTCGGAGAAGCCCTCCGCGACGCGGGAGATGAGGATCTCGTCGCCGACCTTGCGCCGATTGCGCAGCGGGACCATCTGCAGGACCGTCCCGTGGAAGATCTCCTGACGGGTGGCCGTGCGCACGCAGGCGGTGATCTTCACCGGGTCCTGCTGCTCTGACCACTGCGTCGTGATGTCAAGGTCCAGGACCTCCTCGTAGACGCCGTCGATCAGCAGTACGCCGAGACGCTTCGTCGTGCCGTTCTCGAGCGCGTTCTTCAGCAGCATGAACCCGCGGTCCGGACCGAAGTTGACCATCAGGAGCCGGTAGAACCAGATCTCCTGCCAGAAGCGCGGGCCCCAGGAATGGTCGCGCCAGCCGAAGCCGTCGATCTCCCAGCGCTCGTCGCCGAGGACCATCTCGCCCTTCGAGGCGACGTGCTGGTTGAAGTGCCCGCGTGAGAAATCGAAGCCGTAGTACATGCGGTCCTCGTAGTCACGCGAGACCGGCTCGCCGCCGTGCGCCGGTGAGACCCCCTGCGCCTCGAGGCGCATCGCGCCCTGCACACGCGGCGCGCTGTCGAACAGCGCCTTCGGATCGCGCAGCATCTCCGGGTCTTCGACGATCAGCAGCTCGCCCTCGTATTCCATGCGGATCCGCTGGAACTCCTCGAGGCACTCGTACCGCAGTCCGCCGGCCACGAACTCGTTGTTGCCGCTGATCTCCGGCCGCTGGAACTGGCAGGCGAGGCGGCCGTCAGGCAGGTAGGCGAGGACCGACAGCTCGGCGTAGCCCTCGTTCGGTCGCCGTCCCATCCGCATCCAGACGCCGCCCTTGAGATTCGGGTCCCAGCCGCTGCAGTAGACGCTCTCGTTGAAGTTCGAGGCGTCGTCGATCGGGTGGTTGAACTCGTCCTGCGGCTTCAGCAGGAAGCCTTCAGGGATAAACGCGGGCTCGTGCGGGGGGATGGTGGCCATAGGGGGACGAAACCATGCCATGGCAGCGTCGGGTGCTGGCAGTTGTGCCAGTACGGCCGATGTCGGTCAGCTGAGCGCGCTGCCCTCGCCGGTGAGGACGCTCTTGATCACGCGATTCATCGCATTGCGCGGGAGCGCATCGATGAAGTCCACCTGCCGCGGCACCTTGTAGTCGGCAAGGCGCTCGCTGCACCAGGCGATGATCTCCTCGGCGGTCGGCGGCGGATCGCTGGCAGCGACGGCGACGACGCGCACGTCCTCGCCGAGCACCGGGTTGGGCATCGGCACGGCCGCCGCCTCGGCGATCCCGGGATGCTGCATCACGACGCCCTCGATCTCCGCCGACGAGATGTTCAGTCCGCCGCGGCGGATGATCGCCTTGCCGCGATCGATGTACGTGACGAAGCCGTCCTCGTCGATCGTCGCCAGATCGCCGCTGTAACACCAGCCGTGCTTGAGCACGTCGCCTGTGGATTCCGGCTCGCGGACATAGCCGCGCATGATGCTCGGTCCGCGCAGGCAGATCTCGCCGATCTCGCCGAGGGCGACCGGGTTTCCGTCCGGGTCGAGGACCGCGTAGTCGGTCCATGAGCTGAACGAGTTGCGCCCGACGGAGATGCCGTGGGCGCCCATCCGCTCGAGCGCGATCGGATGGTCCTCCGGGCGCAGGAACATCCCGCAGTTGCCGCTCTCGGTGAAGCCGTAGACGTTGACGAGTTCGACGCCCCAGCCCTGCCCGATCTCCTCCCAGACGCGCCGGCAGAACTCCGGCGAGGCGGCCTGCGCGCCGTAACAGACGCGCCGCAGCCGCGGGAATCGCTGCGCCGCGATCTCCTCCGGCGTCAGACGCTGGAAGATCAGCTGGAGCACCGTGTTCACGAGGAAGTGCGACGTGGTGCCCCAGCGGCGCATCCGCTCGAGCGTCTCATGGACGTCGAAGTCCGGCTCGATCGCCAGCGTGCAGCCGGCGACCAGGCACGAAAGCAGGTTGGTGTTGCAGCCGGTGCTGGTGAAGAACGGCGCGAATGACTGGTAGACGGCGTCGTCCGAGAGGCCGTAAAGGTGGATCCCCCCGTGGCCGCAGGCGACCGCCGCGGAATGCGTGTCGGCGACGGCTTTCGGGTTGCCTGTGGTCCCAGAGGTGAAGACCCAGACCGCGTCCGCATCCTCCGCGACCGGGGTGCGCGGGTGGTTCGGATCGCCGCCCTCGAGCGCCTCGCGGAAGCTGATCCCGAGTTCGGGAGTGTCGCTGACCTCGAAGAGCGTCGCGTTCGGAATCGTCGCGGCGAGCCGCTGCAGAACCGGGCCGAACTCCGGCGCGAAGATGATTGCGCGCGGGTCCATGAACTCCAGGACGTAGCTGAGTTCGCGCTCGACGTAGCGGGTGTTGAGCGCAGCGTTGACCGCGCCGAGGCGGTGACCGGCGTGGTAGGCGATGTGCGCTTCGATGCCGGAGCCGTTGTCGAGCAGGATGCCGATCCGGTCGCCCTCACCGACGCCGGCAGCGGCGAGTGCCGACGAGAAGCGGGCGGCGTCGCTGCGCAGCTGCGCGAACGTGATCCGCTGCTCGGTGCCGTGCAGCAGGCTGTCGGCGATCAGGGCGACGCGGTCCGGCACGCGGTCGGCCTGCGCGTCGAGCACATCGGGGACCGTGCGCTCCAAGATCTCGGCGGGCAGCGTCAGCTCGGCCATCGGCCTACAACGGTCCCGCCGCATGGGCTGCGGGCCAACTGGCGATAGCGCCAGTCGCTCGCCGTCCGGCGCGGGCGAAGATGATCGCCCGATGGACTGGTCCTACCCCTTGCTCGCGGCCTGCGAGCGTCATCCGCGCCGGACGGCGATCCGCCACCGTGGATCGGCGCTCACCTTCGGGGAGCTCGAAGAGCGCATCACGCGGACGGCATCGGCGCTGCACGCGGTGGGAGCCGGAGGCCGTGCGGTCGGCTGGTTGCTGCCGACCGCGCCTGCGGCGATCGAGATCTCAATGGGGCTGGCGCGAGCAGGGGCTCTCGCCGTGCCGCTCAACCCGCGGCTCAATGCCGCAGAGATCGCTTTCATCTGCAGTGATTCCAAGGTTGAGGTGCTGATCGTCGGCCCGGAGTTCGCGGCGCTCGCCGAGGCTGTGGTTGCGTTGACCGATTCGCCCCCGCGCGTCTTCACGGCGCAGGAGCTCGACGCGCATGCCGATCCGGCGTCTTCTCCGGACGGGTGGCTCATCGACGACGATGCCCCGGCGACCGTGACCTATACGTCTGGGACGACCGGCCTGCCGAAGGGCGTGGTGCGCACGCACCGGGCGAATGCGTGGAACGTGATGAACTCGGCGCTCGGCTCGCCGCGCACGTCCACCGACGTCGAGCTCTTCACGCTTCCGGCCTACGGGATCGGACTGCTGCACTTCGCCATCCCGGTGCTCCTGGGTGGCGCGATGCTCGTGCTCGATGACGAGTTCGACGCCGCGCGGACCTGGAGGCTGCTCGCCGAGGAGCGCGCCACCCGGGCCTTTCTCGCGCCCACGATGATGAGCAGCATGCTGGAGGTCCCCGGGCATGAGGATCTGGATCTCTCGGCGCTGGAGGTCATCTACACCGCGTACGAGTTCTCCGCCCGGCTGCGCGAGCGCGCGCTGGGGCGCTTCGGCGACATCTTTGTCTCCATGTACGGGCTGACCGAGGCGCAGCTGACCTGCGCCGCCGTCGGTGACCTGACGCGTAAGCCCGGCAGCGTCGGCACCGCGATGGGCGCTGCGCGCATGAGGGTCGTCGCCGAGGACGGCACCCCGCTGCCGGCCGGCGAGGTTGGGGAGATCGCCTTGCACGGGCCTTCGGTGATGAGCGGGTACCACCGCCGGCCCGAGGACACCGCCGCTGCGCTGCGTGACGGGTGGCTGCACACCGGCGACCTCGGATTCATCGACGCCGACGGCGATCTGCACTACGCCGGGCGCAGCAAGGAGATGATCAAGACCGGCGGCTTCAGCGTCGATCCGCGCGAGGTCGAGCAGGTGCTGCTGGGAATTCCGGGGATCGAGCAGGCGGCCGTCCTCGGGATTGCGGATGAGCACTGGGGCGAGATGGTGATCGCCATCGTTGCGCCGACCGGCGCTGTAGACGCCGCCGCGATCACGAGCGCCTGCCGTGAGCGACTCGCGGGGTTCAAGGTCCCCAAGCGCATCCACGAGCTCGACGTGCTGCCGGTCAACGCCACCGGCAAGGTCGAGCGCGGTCGCCTGCGCGAGCGCTACGCGGGCTGATCGCCCGCGGCCCGCCTGGCGGCGGCGCGGAAGTCCGGGGTGCGCTTCTCGGTGAATGCCTCAAGGCCCTCCTGTGTCGTGGCGGATTGCCGCACGACCTTCCAGGCCTCGCGCTCGCGCAGCAGCGCCTCGGGAATCGTCCCTTCGCCAGCGATGACCGCCAGGCGCTTGGTCGCCTGGATTGCCTCAGTCGGGCCGTCGGCGAGGGTGCGGGCGAGCTCGAGCGCGGCGGCGGTCGCCTCGCCCGCCGCGGTCGCGCGCGTCGCGATCCCCATCCGCAGCGCCTCCTCGGTCTTCACCCGGCGGCCGGTG
>WLNG01000120.1 GCA_009699915.1 Actinomycetota bacterium | reverse complement strand
TCTGGATCCAGGACACGCAGCTGACGTTCGCCGATGCACTCGCGCGGGCGCAGAACGCCGCGGGGATGCTCGCGGGCCTCGGGCTCGGGGCGGGCGACACGCTCGCCGTGATGCTGCCCAACGGCCTCGACTTCCTCGATCTCTGGCTCGGCACGACGCTGCTCGGGGCCGTGCTCGTCCCCGTGAACACCGCGCTGCGCGGCGACGGGCTGCGCTACATCGTCGAACACTGCGACGCGCGGATCGGCGTCGTGGACGCTCCACTGCGCGAGGCCTGGGAGGCGGCGCTGCCGGCGGGCTGCGGACCGCAGCAACTGCTCCTCGCCGGGGATGGCGTGGTGGACGGGCGCTTCGCGCTGCTCACGCCGCTGCTGGCCGAGCGCCACCCGGCCGCACCGCGTGCCGACGTCGCCCCCGGCGACCTGGCGGCCGTCCTCTACACGTCGGGGACGACCGGGCTCCCGAAGGGCGTGATGACCTGCCACAACGCCTACGCCGCCGCGGGCCTGGAGTACGCGCAGCGCTACGTGCGCCTGCGCGAGGACGACCGTCTGTGGACCTGCCTGCCGCTCTTTCACATCAACGCGCAGTCGATCACGGTGATGCCGTCGCTGCTCTCGGGGCGCCCCGCGGTGATGAGCGCGAAGTTCTCGGCCTCCGGCTTCCTCGACGAGATGCGCCGCCATCAGGCGACCGTCTTCAACTACATGGGCGTGATGATCACGATCCTGCTCAAGCAGCCGGTGCGCGAGGACGACGCCGACAACCCCGTGCGAATCACGGCCGGCAGCGCCGCCCCCGCCCAGCTCTGGCGCGAGTTCGAGCAGCGCTTCGGGATCCAGCTCGTGGAGATCTACGGGCTCACCGAAACGGCCGGCGTCTGCCTGGCGAGCCCACCGGACGACGTGCGCATCGGCCGCTGCGGGATTCCGGTGAGCTGGGCGCAGGTCGAGATCCAGCGCGAGGACGGCACAACCTGCGACCCGGGCGAGCCCGGCGAGTTCGTCTGCCGTACCGATCAGGCGAACACGATGTTCCTCGGGTACTTCAAGAATCCCGAGGCAACTGAGGGCGCACTGCGCGACGGCTGGTTCCACTCCGGCGATCGCGGGCGGCGTGACGAGGACGGCTACTTCGAGTTCATCGACCGCCTGAAGGACTGCATCCGGCGGCGTGGCGAAAACATCTCCTCGTACGAGATCGAGCGCACGGTCAACGCCCACCCGCACGTTGCGGAGACGGCTGCGGTCGGCGTCCCATCGGAGCTCGGCGAGGAGGAGGTGATGGTCGTCGTCGTCCCGCGCGAGGGACACGCCCTCGACCCCGAGGACCTGATCGCGCACTGCGCCGAGCGCATGGCGGCCTTCATGGTGCCGCGCTACGTGCGGATCGTGGAGTCGCTGCCGAAGACGCCGACCGAGAAGATCCAGAAGTTCGAGCTGCGCGAACAGGGCGCGGCCGGCGCCTGGGAACGGCCCGCGTGAGCGTGAGCGGCGCGGGCTCCGGCTAGACCCGACTCCAGAACCCGTCCGCGCCGAGCGGCTCCAGGTGGGCGCCCGCAGCCTCAAGGCGCAGGATCGCCTCGTCGCGCTCGACGCCCATCAGCGTGGCGACCTCGACGGTCGCAAGCGGGCCCACGCCGTTCGCCTGCGCCCAGTCGAGGAGCTCGGCGGCGTCCTCCGCGGGCGGTCGCCGCTTGAGCCCGGGCGCGAGGTTGGCGACCGCCACGTCGTAGCTCTCGCTCGGCTGGAAGCCGGGCGCGGCGATGGTGCGCCCGCCCGCCTCGAAGACGAGCGACGGGCACGTGTAGCGCATGCCCCCGTCCCAGGCGGCGAGCTTGTGGCCCAGCGCAAGCGCAGCGGGGAGCGGGTCGCGCGCGAGCGCCATGTCGCGCGCGAGCTCTGCCTCGGTGGCAGGATCGGCGAGCCAGCCGGCCAGCGCCTGCGGATCGATTCCAGCGGCGAGCGCCGCCCGCGCGATGACCTCGGGATCATCGATCGCCTCGCGGGCGAAGAAGCGGTGGCGCAGTTCGCGCAGCAGCCGGCGATGGGCGCCGGGCTGCCCGTGCCGGGCGGCGACCACGGCCCGGCAGGCATCGATGCTGCCCACCGCGCGATACGGCTTCTCGGAAACGGGCATCCCGTGCTCCTGGAAAATCTGCGCACCCGCCTGTTCCAGGGCCTCCAGCGAGTACCGGGCGAGGATCTCCTCGGAGCTGCGCGAGAGCACGACCATCCGCACCTCCCAGCTCAGCTGATCTCCGTACGTCCAGGTCAGGCGCAGCCGCCGCGGCTCGGCGTTGTACGCCCACGGGCAGGTCGGGTCGGTGAACTCGGTGATGTGGACCTGGGACGTCACCGCGGCCGCCTCACGCGGGGTCGGGGTCGGTGAACTCGCCCGGCTCCCCGCGCATCCCCGCCATCACGGCGGCGATCTGGTTCGGCGACCCGAGCAACGGGCGCTGAAGCTCGCTCTCTAGCGCAAGGCCCGCATCTCCGCCGCCCGGCCAGGCCGCGCCGTAGAGCCGCTTGACGGCGCGGACGGCGTCCGGGGAACGGTCCGCGATCTCGGCTGCGAGCGCGCGGGCAGCGGAGATCGGATCGTCGTCGGTGCTCGTCACAAGGCCGAGCGCCGCCGCCTCCTCGCCCGACACGACGCGGGCGGTGCAGGTCAGCTCGAGCGCGCGGTCGGCTGGCATCAGGCGCGGCAGCGTTGCGGTGATCCCCATGTCCGGGACCAGTCCCCACTTGGCCTCCATGATGCTGAGCTTCGCCGTCGGCGCGGCGATGCGCACGTCGGCGCCGAGCGCGATCTGCATCCCGCCGCCGAAGACGTTGCCGTGCAGCGCCGCGATCACCGGCATCGGCAGCTCCATCCAGCCGACGCTGACGCGCTGAGCGAGGTTTGCGCGCTGCCCGGACGGGCGCTCGAGCAGATCGTCGATCGTCAGCCCGCCGCCGCCCATCAGCGCGCCGACGTCCAGCCCGGAGCAGAAGCTCGGCCCCTCGCCGTGCAGCACCACGGCGCGCACGCCGGCCGTGGAGCGGACCTGCGCGATCGCCGCGTCGATCGCCTGGAACATCTCGCCGTCGAGCGCGTTGTGCTTGTCGGGGCGAGTGAGCACGACCTCCGCGACGTGGCCGCTGACGTCGATGCGGACGCGGCCCTCGCTCATTCGGCCTCGGGCCCGCCGAGGCTCGCACCCGAGCCGACGGGACAGCTGACGCCGGTCCCGCCCAGACCGCAGTACCCGTGGGGCACCTTGTGGAGGTACTGCTGGTGGTAGTCCTCGGCGTAGTAGAAGGGCCCGGCGGGGGCGATCTCGGTGGTGATCTCACCCATCCCGACGGTGCTCAGCGCCGCCTGGAAGCGCTCGCGCGTGGCGAGCGCCGCGGCATGCTGATCTTCGCCGTCCCAGAAGATCGCCGAGCGGTACTGCGTGCCGACGTCGTTGCCCTGGCGCATTCCCTGCGTCGGGTCGTGCCCCTCCCAGAAGACGGCGAGCAGCGCCTCGGTGGAGATCCGGGCCGGGTCGTAGGCGACGAGCACCACCTCGGTGTGGCCGGTCTGCCCGGAGCAGACCTCCTCGTACGTCGGGTTCGGCGTCGAGCCGCCCGCGTACCCGACCGCGGTGCTGACGACCCCATCGAGCTGCCAGAAGAGCCGCTCGGCGCCCCAGAAGCAGCCGAGCCCCACGACGATCGTGCGCACGCCCTCACCAAACGGAGGGCGGATCGGCGCGCCGCTGACCGCGTGACGGTCGGGGACTCCCGGGATCTCCTGCGCCCGCCCGGGGAGCGCGGCCTCCGACGAGGGGACCTCCATCGAATGTGCGAAACGATCCAAGAAACTCAATTGCGGCCTCCGAAGATCTGCAGGAAGAAGAGGAAGATGTTGAAGACGTCCAGGAAGATCCCGGCAGCGAGCGGGATCACCTCGCCCTGCCCGGCGCGGCGCAGCCGGTTGAAGTCGATCACCGTGTAGAGGCCGAAGACCGCCAGGCCGAGGATCGCCCACAGGAGATAGATCCCCTGAATCTGGAAGAGGACCGCGACGAGCCCGAGAACGAGCAGGCCGAGCAGCGCGAAGAACGCGATCCGGTAAAGGCCCGAGAGGTCGCGGCGGATCGCGTAGCCACCAGCGCCGAGGATGCCGACGAAGAGCGCCGTCGCCCCCGCCGCCTGGTACAGCGCGGTCGGCTGCGTCTGCGCGTAGTAGTTGATCGTGTTACCGATGCTGACGCCCAGCAGCAGCCCGAGCGCGAAGAGCAGGGTCAGCGCCAGCTGCCGCTTGCCTTTGGAGTTGGCGACGTTCAGACCGATGATGCAGGCGAGCGCGCCGAACCACGGGATGATCCAGGCCAGCCCGCTGATGTCCTTGCCGATGTAGGCGCCGAGCGCGGCGAAGCCGCAGGTGACGGCGACGAGACCCATCACCTGGCCGAAGATCGAGAGCGCGCGATCGCGCTCCGTTGCGATGGGCAGGCCGAATCCGCTGGTGGACATGCCCGTCATTGTGCCGCAACCGCCAGCTAGGGTGCGTCGGATGACCGGTCAGAGCGGCTTCAACCCCGCCGCGCTCGAGCGTTTCGCCGACCTGCTCGTGGGCTTCGGCGCCAACGTCCAGCCCGGGCAGATCGTCGCCGTCGGCGGCGAGCTCGGTAAGGAGGAGGTGGTGCGCGCGATCGCGGCGAGCGCCTACCGCCACGGCGCGCGGTTCGTCGACGTCGCGTACTTCGACCCGCACGTCAAGCGCGAGCGCCTGCTGCATGCCGCGCAGGACACGCTCGGCTTCGTCCCCTCGTGGTACGGGGATCGCGCGCTGGCGCTCGGCGAGCAGCGCTGCGCGCGGATCGGGCTCACCGGCCCCGTGACTCCGGGGCTCCTCGACGACGTGGACCCGGCCCGCATGGGGCTCGACCAGCTCCCCTTCGTGCGCGAGACGATCACGACGATCAACGAGCGCACGACGAACTGGACCGCGGGGCCCTGCCCGAGCCGGCCGTGGGCGCGGCTCGTCCACCCTCAGCTGCCCGAGGATGAGGCGCTCGCGCTGCTCGTCGAGGAGGTCACGCACGTGCTGCGCCTCGACGAAGACGACCCGGTCGCCGCCTGGCGGGGTCGCGCCGACGCGCTGATCGAGGCGGCCGAGCGGCTCACCGGCCCGCGCTTCGACGCTCTGCGCTTCGAGGGTCCGGGGACCGACCTGACGGTCGGCCTGCTGCCGTCGA
>WLNG01000012.1 GCA_009699915.1 Actinomycetota bacterium | reverse complement strand
GCGTCGAGCGCGGCGAAGGGCTCGTCGAGGCAGAGGACCGGCTTGCCGCTCAGGAGGGTGCGCACGAAGGCGACGCGCTGGCGCATGCCACCGGAGAGCTCTCCGGGGCGAGAGCGCTCGAAACCGGCGAGCCCGAACCGCGCGAACAGCGGGGCGGCCGCCGCCCGCGCCTCCTCGCGTCCGCTGCCGTGCAGGCGTGCGGCGAGCGCGGCGTTGCCGAGCGCGTCGAGCCAGGGCAGCAGCAGGTCGCGCTGGGGCATCAGCACGGCGGGATCGGCCGTCACCGTGCCCGACGTGGGTGCCAGCAGGCCGCAGATGACCTCCAGCAGGGTGCTCTTCCCGCAGCCGGACGGGCCGACGAGCGCGACAACTTCGCCTGGTCCGGCGCTGAAACTCGCGTGCGCGACCGCCTCGACCGGTGCTGCGCGACGGCCGCTCGCGCCGTAGACGACGCCCACGCCATCGAGCGTCACCGCTCCCGCCCGCGCGACCGGTTCTGCCTCCAGGCTCGTCGTCATCACTCCCTTCGCGGGCATTACCCCACAGGTTCTGCGGGTCCGCACCAGATGGGCACGATCTCAGCCGGCCTGCCGCCAGCTCCCCGGTCTCGACAGTTGGCCCGGATGCTACTCGCCGCTGTTGCGGTTCGCGTCGTCCGCGAGCCGACGGACGAGCTGGCTCTGGATTCGCTCGGCGAGACGGGGCTGCTCGCCGAGCAGCACCGGGAAGTCCCGCTCGGCGATCGCGAGCAGCTTGACGTCGGATGTGGCGGTGACGGTCGCGGTGCGCGGGACGGCCGCGACGAGCGAGATCTCGCCGAAGAAGTCGCCCGGGCCGAGCTCGGAGAGTTGCTGATCTGCACGGGAGACAACGGCGGTCCCGGCTACGACGAGGAAGAAATCGCTCCCGGTCGTCCCCTCGGCCAGCAGGACGCTCCCGGCCGGGGCATCGACGTCCCGGCAGATCGCTGCGATGCGGCTCAGCGCGCCGCGCGAGCAGCCCCCGAACAGCGGGATGCGCCGGAGCATGCGCCTGCGCGGGTCTGACCGCAGAGTGGGCGGGAGAATGGCCACGAGGGAGTAGACATTACGAGTCTGTGCGCAGGCGTCAAGGCGGCAGGACAACCTGCATGAACGAACGACGCCGAAATCGTGTCTACTCTTGCGTTTATGAGCGCCATCGACGAGCTCCTCCTGACCGCGGCTTCATACCAGCGCACCTTCGACCGCAGCCGTCTCGAGCGCCCACCCGCGCGCAGGCTCGCGGTCGTCACCTGCATGGATGCGCGCATCAACCTCTTCCAGATGCTGGGTCTGCGCGAGGGCGACGCCCACATCATCCGCAACGCCGGCGGGGTGATCACCGACGACGAGGTCCGCTCCCTGGCGATCTCCCAGCGACTGATGGGGACCTGTGAAGTACTGCTCATTCACCACACGGACTGCGGCATGCAGGCCTTCGACGACGAGGTCTTCCGCCGCGAGCTCGAGGCAGAGACGGGCGTCGCGGTCCCGTGGGACACCGAGGCCTTCAGCGATCTGGACCTCGACGTGCGCGAGTCGGCGCGCCGGATCATCGAGAGCCCGTTCATTCCGCACAGCGACGGTGTGCGCGGCTTCGTCTACGAGGTCGAGACCGGCGTCCTGCGCGAGGTCTCGCTCGACGGACTGCGCTGAGCGGCTGCGCTAGCGGCCGGTTGCCGCGCGCGGGGCCGTCAGCGCTTTCACGAAATCCTCGAGCTGGGCGGTCGTCCAGCACTCGAAGGTCTCGCAGTACGGAGCGTACGTCCCGATCACGCTGTCGCCGTAGTTCCAGTAGAGCCGCGGCTCGGGGTTGAGCCAGTAGGTGCGTCCCGCACGTGCGGCGATCTGGCCGAAGACGCCGACGGCGGGATCGCGGCCATTGGTGCGCGCATCGCCGAGGACGATCACCGTCGCACGGGGGTGGAGCTCGTCCTCGACCTGCTCAAGGAACTCACGCCAGACGCGGCCATAGTCGGTATAGCCGCTGATATCCGCCACGCCGGCGTCGCGCCCGATCACCGCGCTCGCGGCCTTGAAGTCGCGCTCGTGCTGAAAGACTTCGGTCACCTCGCTGATCCGCTCGATGAAGACGAACGAGCGCATGCGCCGGAACGAGTCGTGCAGGGCGTGCAGCACGCTGAGGAAGAAGACCGAGGCGCTGGTCACCGAGGTCGAGACGTCACAGAGGACGAAGATCTCCGGGCGACGCGGCCTCACGGGCCGGTACTTCAGGACCACCGGAACGCCACCGGTCTCCAGCGATGCGCGCATCGTGCGGCGCACGTCGACGTGCGCATGGCGCCGTGAGCCGCGCTGCTCGAGTCCCTGGGTCTTCAGGCGCCGCTTGAGCTGCGCAACGACGCGATGGACGTTCGCCAGGTCGGCCAGCGGTCCGCTCGGGAGCGCCCGCGAGAGGTCATTCAGCGGCCGCGCCGGAGGCAGGGTGCCGGTGCGCTCGATCTGGCGGCGCTCAAGCTCCTCGCGCAGCAGCTGCTCGAAGCGCCTCAAGCCGGCATGCGGCAGCGCGTCGTGCCGGGGCGGTTCCTGGGGCTGCTCGGACTGGGGCTCTGCGCGCAACTCCAGCCTGCGGCGGATGCGCTGGACGTCAACGCCCACCACGCCGGAGCCGTCGCCCATCCTGCCGAAGGCGTGGATCGCCAGCCGCGCGAGGTCGCGCAGCGCGTCCTCGTCGCCGGCAGCGATCATCGCGGCGATCTGCCGCCGCAGGTCGTCGACGTCGACCTCACCGCCGCCGCCCTGCGTGTCGCCGGTCATGCCACCCTCGCGTACGCCCTCCTCGACGGCCGCAAGCTCGCTCGCGCGGAAGAAGAAGCGGTCGAAGACCTGATCGAAGAGGCGCCGGTCCTCCGGAGACTTCGCGAGCGTGGTCGCGAGCGTCTCGCGGAAGGTCGCCTGTTCGTGCCAGGGCACGCGCGGCAGCGCCGCGAAGGCGTCGAGCAGTTCGCTGGTACCGACGGCCAGGCCCTCGCCGCGCAGCTCCTCACCGAATTCGAGCACGTGGGCGACAAGACCCTCGACGGGCTGCTCGCGGTCCGCGGAGAAGAGCGCCGCGCGCCGCGAGGCGGGAACCGGCGGGCGGCGCGGTGGCTCAGGCGGCGGGGGCGCCATCGGGCGCCTCCTGCGGCGGTCCGAGTTTCACGCCGACGCGTTCGGCGACGAGGTCCATGTCGGTCCGGTGCTTGACGATCACCGACATCGTCTCGCGCAGCGTCCGCTCGTCGAGGTCGCGGGCGCCGAGCAGCAGCAGCGCGCGGGCCCAGTCGATCGACTCGGCGATCGATGGGGGCTTCTTCAGGTCGAGGTCGCGGATCATCGCGACGATCTCCACGAGGCGACGCCTGATGGCCTCGTCGAGCCCCGGGGCGTGCAGGCGCACGATCTCCAGCTCGTGCTCAAGCTCGGGATAGTCGAGCCAGAGGTAGAGGCAGCGGCGCTTGAGCGCCTCGGTGAGCTCGCGCGAATTGTTCGAGGTGAGCAGCACCAGCGGCATCGACGAGGCCTCGATGCGCCCGAGCTCGGGGATCGTGATCTGGAAGTCCGAAAGCAGCTCGAGCAGCATCGCCTCGAACTCCTGGTCGGTCTTGTCGATCTCGTCGATCAGCAGCACGACCGGGTCGGGGCTGGAGATCGCGCTCAGCAGCGGCCGCTCGAGCAGGAACTCCGAACCGAAGATGTCGTCCTGCACGGCGCTCCAACCGGCGCCCTCGGCCTCGGCCTGGATACGCAGCAGCTGCTTGCGGTAGTTCCACTCGTAGAGAGCCTTCGCCTCGTCGAGACCCTCGTAGCACTGGAGGCGCACGAGCGTGCGGCCGGTCATCTGCGCGAGCGACTTGGCGAGCTGCGTCTTGCCGACGCCCGCAGGCCCCTCAACGAGGATCGGCTTGCCGAGCTGGGCGGCAAGGTACGAGACGAGCGCGGTCGGCGCGTCAGCGAGGTATCCGACCTCGCGCAGGCCCTGAGCGACGGACTCTGCGCTTGCGAGCTCAGCGGCCATGGGCTGCGAATGATAGGAAGAGACGGTGCTCTCGCTGCTCACGCCGCTCGCCTCCGGCGTCCTCGACCTCCAGCGGGAGGGGAACATCGCACCATTCCTCGTCGTCTTCGTGGTCGGCTTCGCGATCGGCGCGGCGGGACACCTGACGAAATCCGCGGACCTCGTCATCGCGGGGATCCTGATCGCCGGCATCGCCGCGGCGATGCCGATCGTCCTCTGGTCCTAGGGCTGGGGATCGTCCGGTTCGTCGAAGCTCATCTGTCCCTCGAACTGGCCGTCTTGGCGCCGGCTGCGCCGCGCCGGGGCCGTCGCCGGGCGCTGATCGAGGGCGGTGCGTTCGACGATCGTCGTGCGCGGGTCGTCGCCATCGATGATCGGCTCGGGGCGGTGCGTCGCCTTCAGGCGCCACCCGGCGTAGGTGATGAGAGCGCCGCAGATGAATGCGAGGAAGATGCCCCAGCTGACGCCGACCGCCACGTTCGGCCCGCCGTTCGGATGGTCGATCTGCCGGTAGAAGACGAGGAACATCACCCAGGCTCCGGCCCCCATCAAGACGATTCCGTCGCCGAACGGCAGGTGGAAGGCACGGCGGTTGGCGCGCGCCCAGACGAGCCCCAGGATGGCGACCGCGACCAGCAGGATCGACGCCTCGACGAATCCCCATGACTGGAAGGCCATCAGCGTGCGCGAATTGCCGGAGATCCCGACCGGCGTCTGCGTGTACCACGGCAGGAACATCGTCACGATCAGCCCGGCCGAGGCGGCGGCAGCGAGACGCTGTTCGCCGAAGAGCTCCGCCCAGCCGGACCGCGCGCGGGAGCTGCGCGAGCGCTCGCGCTGCCGGGGCGCCTCGTGGCGCGGAGCGTCAGGATCCCAGCGCGGGGGTGTGCTCATGCCGTCACGCCCGCCTCGCGGCGCATGCGGCCGAGGAGCAACTGCGCGTCGGCCTGCGAGACGGTCCGCAGCTGTCCCTGGAAGGCGAGGCGCCAGTGCTCCGCCGGCCACTTGCGCACGTGCTCGAGGTCGTCCTTCACCGCTTCCGCGGCGAGCATCCGGTCCTCGTCGAGGACGATCTCCGGCTCACACGGGAAGCGCCAGGGATACGGGTCGGGATTGCCCGGCTTCCCCGGCCACAGCGGGGTGCGGTCCTCGAAGAGGTCGCCGGTCAGGCGCAGGATCGCGCCGAACGCCGCGATCCGCGTGAGGTAAAGGACGATGCGGTCTCCTGGGGCCATCGTGAGCGCCTGGCGGTGGCGGCGCTCCTTCATGCCGATGACCCGAAAGTCGTGGTCGCGCGTGGCGGCGAAGTTCTCCGGCGAGCCGGTGAGGATCCACGTCGTCGCGGGCGTGTCCTCCATGGGTGCAGTGTACGTCGGGGGTGCGACGACCCCTGCGCGGCGAGGCGTCCGAACGTGCCGTCTCAGAACGTCGGCGCGGGCAGCCCGGCCGCGCGGCGGCGGGCGTACAGGTACAGCGTGAAGTTCTGCGAGGCGACGCAGTACGGCTCCGGATCGGGCCAGTTGCCCAGATCGCCCAGCACGGCGCCTTGATCGCCGGTGATGTCACGCAGGTCAAGCACCGCGCGCTGGCGGTCGCGGTTGAGGCGCACGCAGAGCCCCTGGGCGAAATCGCGCAGCACCTTGTGATACCCAAGCGAAGACGGCACGCCGGGCTGATAGAGGCTCCACGAGCCGGTGTCGGCCTTCAGGATCTCGATCTGAGCCTCGCGCTCACCCTCGATGAAGAGTCGTCGCGCGAGCGGGTCGTTGCGGATTCCGGCGAAGTCGTGCAGGCCGATCAGCGCCTGGAGGAAGGCGTTGTAGACCCGCTGACCCGGCGCGTACGAGTAGATCAGGTAGTGGGCGCGCTCCTCGCCGCCGGCCGCGCCCGACGCACGCACGCGCACCCCGGCGGGCGGAGCGGTGCGGAAGATGCCGAGCGCGTCATGGGCGAGGTCGAGCAAGCGCAGCCGGCTCAGCCGCGCGCCGGCACGTGCAAGCGCCTGGATCGCGGTGCCCTGCGCGAGGCCGCTGACCCAGGGCGGTCGTCCGCCGCCGAAGCGGAACAGGTACTCCCACGCGATCCCGCCGGCACGGGGGACGGCGTAGGCGGAGACCTCCGCTGCCATCCGCGCGAGCTCGTCGTTGCGGCTCTTGGCGAGGAAGAGCTGGTTCATCCGGGCGAAGGTCGCCAGCCACTGGATCTGGATCCCCTGGCCGGGATAGCCCTGCCAGACGAGGTCGCTCCCCGGGAAGGTCATCCGCCGCCCGTAGGCGACCGTTCCCGATCCGCCCCACCATGCGGTGTTGCGCCGGATCGTCTCCATCACCGGCGCCAGCCGCGGCGCCGTCAGCGTGCCGGCGACGGCCATGTCGTCGGCGTTGCGCAGAACGGCGCGCAGCTCCTTGCGACGGACGCCCTTCAGGCGCCGTGCGAGTCGCCGGGCGGCCAGATCGTCGGCGAGGGCGGTCCTGGCCTCCTGCGCATCGATGTTCCCGCGCGCCTGCAGCCGCGCGATCGCGTCCTTCAGCTGTTTGCGCTTCGGTTTGGTCGCTGAGCTGACCGCCGTGACGGCGCGCGGAAGGTCGCCGCGGGTCATGACGGGCGTGTCGGCCGGCACGGCTGCGACGGCCGCCCCGGGGAGGGCGAGCGCGAGCAGCGTGAGGGCCGGGAGAAGCGGCGTCCGGCGCACCTCTCCGATGCTACGGTGGCCGTCGCCGGTGGGTCGCACTACCGCTTGCATCAGGCATGCCCCGCGCGCTCCGACTTCCGATGCTCCTCGCAGCCGTCGCCGCGGCGCTCGCGGGCTGCGGGGGTTCATCGTCCCAGCCATCAGGTCAGGATCCCCAGAAGCTCCTGGAGCAGACCTTCGGCGATGCTCAGCGCCCGGTCTCCAGTGGTCGGCTCAAGGTCGACGTGCGGGTCCGCGCGGCCGGCATCGACGGAGTGCCGTCGCCGCTGCGCTTGACGCTCTCGGGGCCCTTCCAGGGCGTTTCGGGCGGTGGCACGCCGCGCTTCGCCTTTGATCTGCGGCTTGCGACGGCGGACGGATCGGCCACGATCGGCGTGATCTCCACGGGGAAGCGCGGCTGGGTGCGGCTGGGCCAGCGGGCCTACACGCTCTCCGCCGGGCAGTTCGCGCAGCTCGGAGGCTCGACTGCGCCCGCCGACGCGGGCGGGGGCGTGAGTCTCGCGGCGCTGGGAGTTGATCCCCAAAGCTGGCTGCGCGCTACGCGCGAGGTCGGCGTCGAGACGCTCGATGGCGTGAAGGTCGTCCACCTGCGGTCCGGCGTCGATGAGGCGAAGCTGCTCGCGGATGTCGCCCGCGTGCTCAAGCGCGCGGGCGGGCTCGGGGCGGTCGCGGGCGTGGGCTCGCTCTCTACGCTCGACACGCAGGCCGCTGCCCGGGCCCTCAAGGGGGTCACGGTCGATGTCTGGACCGGGGAGCGGGACCACATCCTGCGGCGCCTGCGCGTCCTCGCGCGCGTCGACACCGCAGCCCAGCGCGGCGGGACGATCGTGCTCGACCTGACACTTGCGGGTATCGGAGAGAAGCAGGCCATCGGGCCACCGGCGAACCCGCGCCCGCTCTCCGAGCTGGCGAGCGCGCTGTCGGAGCTCGCGCGCTCTGGGACCCCCTCGAGCAACACAACGCCGGGGTATGAGGCGTGCGTCACCGATGCCGGTGGCGACGTCGCCAAGACGCAGGCTTGCTCGCGGCTGCTGCGCTGAGCGGGCACGTCCACCGGCCCGGGACCTATCCTCCCGCGGGTGTCTGCGTTCCCGCGTCCGTCGTCGCTCCTGACCTCCGACGGGTGGCCCTGGCTCCTCGTTCCCTTCATCCCGCTCGCGATCGCGCTCGAGCTAGCGCATGCGGGCGCGGTGGTGATCTTCGTCGCCTCCGCGTTGGGCGTGATCCCGACTGCCGCGCTGATGGGCCGTGCGACTGAGGAACTCGCCGCCCGCTCCGGGCCGGGGATCGGCGGGTTGCTGAACGTCACCTTCGGTAACGCGCCGGAGCTGATCATCGCGCTGTTCGCGCTCGGCGCCGGCCTGCACGAGGTCGTCAAGGCCTCGATCGTCGGTTCGATCATCGGCAACGTGCTGCTCGTCCTCGGGGCGTCGATGATCGCCGGCGGGGTCGGTGGGGGGCGCGGCGCGATCCAGACGTTCAGCCGCAGCGCCGCGTCCGCGCAGGCTTCGATGCTGCTGCTGGCGACGGTCGCCGTGATCATGCCCGCCGTCTACGTCATGGTGGACTCGAACGGGCTGCCGTCACCGACCTCGGAGCTGACGACGTTCACGCCCCAGGTCGCGCATCTGTCGCTGATCACGGCGATTGTTTTGATCGTTGTCTACCTCGCAGGGCTGCTCTTCTCCCTGCGCACGCACCGCGACCTCTTCAACCTCGAGGAGGGCGAGGGCGTCACGGACGAGACCTGGAGCGTCCGCCGTTCGGTCGTGATGCTCGCCGTCGCCGGCGCGGCGGTCGCACTCATGTCGGAGATCCTCGTCGGCTCGATCGGCGAGACGGCCGAGAAAGCCGGCATCAGCCAATTCTTCATCGGCGCGATCGTCGTCGCGATCGTCGGCAACGCCGCCGAGCACTGGGTCGCTGTGCTCGTCGCGCTGAAGGGCAAGATGAACCTCGCGGTCAACATCTCGATCGGCTCGAGCGCGCAGGTCGCGCTCTTCGTCGCCCCGGCCCTCGTGCTCGCCAGCTACGTCATCGGGCCGGGCCCGATGCCGCTCGTCTTCAACGGGTTCGAGCTCGGCGCGCTCGTGCTCGCCGCGCTGATCGCCAACCAGATCACGAGCGACGGCGAGTCGACGTGGTTCAAGGGCGTCCAGCTGCTCGCCGTCTACGTGATCATCGGGGTCGCGTTCTTCATTGCCTGAGCGCGCCGGGCCTGTGGGGATGCGCTCCGCCGCTGCGTGGTTACACTGTTGACTGACGAGTCAATCGGTCGGCGGCGCCCATGCTCCTGACCGCACCCCGCAAGGAGAGCCACGTGGTCGACTTCACCCTCACCGACGAGCAGCAGGCGCTGCGCGAGATGGCCCACGAGTTCGCCGAGAAGGAGATGCGGCCTGTGGCCTGGGAGTACGACGTCGATGGGACCTGGCCCCAGGCGATCATCGAGAAGGCCTGGGAGCTCGGCCTCATGAACAGCCACCTGCCCGAGACATACGGCGGGCCTGGAGCCTCGGTCTTCGAAGGCGCGCTGATCGAAGAGGAGCTCGGGTGGGGATGCTCGGGCATCGGAACGTCGATCGCCTGCAACGGCCTCGCCGCCGCACCCGTGATGCTCGCCGGCTCGGAGGAGATCAAGCGGGAGTTCCTCGGGATGCTCACCGAGGCGCCGAAGCTCGCCTCTTTCTGCCTCACCGAGCCCGATGCGGGCTCCGACGTGTCGGGCATGCGCACGACCGCCGTGAAGAAGGGCGACAAGTACGTCATCAACGGCTCCAAGTGCTTCATCACCAACGGCGGCCATGCCGACTGGTTCACGGTCTACGCGAAGACCGACAAGGAGGCCGGCCACCGCGGGATCTCGGCCTTCGTCGTGCCGAAGGACGACACGATCACGGTCGACAAGAAGGAGGACAAGATGGGGCAGCGGGCCTCGAACACCGCGACCATCACCTTCAACGAGACCGAGATCCCCGTGCGGAACCTGCTCGGCGAGGAGAACCACGGGTTCAAGCTCGCGATGATGACCCTCGATCGCACGCGCCCGGGTGTTGCGGCGATGGCGGTCGGCATCGCGCGCGCGGCATTCGAGATGGCCTGCGACTACTCCAAGGAGCGCGTTCAGTTCGGAGTTCCGATCGCGATGCACCAGGCGATCCAGTTCCTGATCGCCGACATGGCCACGAAGATCCATCTCGGACGCCTTGCGACCTGGAACTCGGCGGTGCTCCTCGACCAGGGCCGTCGCAACACGATCGAGTCGTCGCACGCCAAGCGCTTCGCGGCCGACACGGCGATGGAGGTCACCACCGACGCCGTGCAGGTCTTCGGTGGCTATGGCTTCATCAAGGAGTACAAGGTCGAGAAGTTCATGCGCGACGCGAAGATCATGCAGCTCTACGAGGGCACGGCCCAGATCCAGCGGCTCGTCATTGCACGTGAGACGTTGCTCCCGCGCAGCAGTTGACAACGCACGCCGTCCGCGGCGGCGCCATCATGAGCGTCGTGCGGCTTGACGGCATCGATCCCGGGGACATCGTCCGCGTCAGCGTGCGCGGACGGCTGTTTCATGGGGTCGTACGTGGAACGACCTCCAGCGGGCTCGAGGTTGATCCGATCGAGAAGGGCATCAGTTACCGCCAGGTGAAGGCGCGCGACGTGCTCGAGCACTGGGGCCGGCGCGGGCGTCCGCGCGCGCAGGCTGAACGCGAGGTCAACCCCGAGCAGCGCTCGCTCGACGACCTGCTCGATCGCTGAGTCGTGAGCTGCGTCCGCGCCAGCGTCGAGCTTGCGACTGCCACGGTCGGCGAGGTTGAGGCGGTCTGGTACGACCGCGATCGCTGGCCGGAGTTCATCGAGGGACTCGCGACGGTCGCCGCGTGCGATGGCCCGTACCCGGATGTCGGTGCGAAGACCGTCTGGGAGTCATACCCAGCCGGTCGCGGGCGGGTGACCGAGGAGGTCATCGCCTTCGCCGCCGGGGTCTCACAGGAGCTCGAGGTCGCCGATCCGCGGATCACCGGTCGCCAGCATGTCCGCTTCGAGGCTCGGCCCGGCGGTGGTCCGGGTGTCCGGGTGACGCTCGAGCTCGATTACCGGCTGCGGTCCGGCGGTCCGGTCTCCGCGGTGGTGGACCGGCTCTTCATCCGACGCGCCCAGGCCGACGCGCTGCGACGCACGCTGCTGCGCCTGCAGGCGGCCGTTCTACCGTAGGCGCGATGGACCAAGCAGCGGCAGTCGAGCGGCTCGCTGACCTGATCCGCGATGCGGGATCGGTCGTTGCGCTCACCGGAGCCGGTATCTCGGTCCCGTCCGGAATCCCGGACTTCCGCTCTCCTGGGACCGGGCTGTGGGCGAACGTGGATCCAATGGAGGTCGCACACATCGATGTGTGGCGCGTCGATCCGGAGCGCTTCTGGCGGTTCTACGGAGCGCGCTTCCAGACGCTCGACGACCGGTTGCCGAACGGCGCGCACGCCGCGCTTGTCGAGCTCGAGCGGCGGGGGCTGCTCGACGCGGTCATCACCCAGAACATCGACATGCTCCATCGACGGGCGGGCACGCGCGAGCTGATCGAGGTCCACGGGACGATCGAGCACTCCTCGTGTCTGGCGTGCGGCGCGCGCCATGCGCTCGCACAGACCCGTAGCCGCATGGAGGACGACGCGGAGGGCATCCCGCGCTGCGACTGCGGCCGGCCGCTGAAGCCGGACGTCGTGCTCTTCGGGGAGATGCTTCCGGTCGATGCGCTCGAGCGTGCGTATGAGCTCGCCGGCAGCGCCGATCTGCTGCTCTGCATCGGCAGCTCGCTCGAGGTTCATCCCGTCGCGCAGCTACCAGCGGTAACGCGGCGCGCCGGGGGAGAGATCGCGCTCGTCACCCAGGGGCCGACTCCCTACGACGAGCACGCCGCAGTGAAGCTTGAGGGCGATGTCGTCGCCGAGCTCGACGCCCTGCTGGGGGCGCTCGATCGGCTGGCCTGAGGCAAAACACCTCAAACCGGATTGGGTATGTGGTAATATCGGTCGTCCGATGGCCGAACGCCTCTTCAGCTTCCCGAATCCCGTCAACGAGGTCTCCGCGAGACTGGTCGCGGGCGGTGTCGTGATCCTGTCGCTCGCGACGATCGCGTTCGACCTTCCGTGGCTGACGGTCGTCATCGCCTACGGGTTCATCGCCCGCGTGCTCGCGGGCCCGACCCTCTCGCCGCTCGGGCAGCTCGTCACCAAGGTCATCACGCCGCGGCTGCCGCTCGCGGAGCGGCCGGTCCCTGGGCCGCCGAAGCGTTTCGCGCAGGCGATCGGCGTCGTCTTCTCCGTGGCGGCGGCGGTGCTGGCGGTCGGCCTCGATGAGACCACTGCCGCGTACATCGTGCTCGGCGTGCTCGTCGTCTTCGCGACGCTCGAGTCGGTCTTCAGCTTCTGCGCCGGATGCAAGGTCTTCGCGCTGCTCATGCGCGTCGGGGTGATCCCCCCCGAGGTGTGCGAGGCCTGCAACGACATCTCGCTGCGCCGGACGACCGCCCCGCACGCGGCCTGATCGTCCCGCGCTGAGTCAGCCGATCAGCGCGGCCCGCGCTCGCAGGGCGGCCTGGATGCGCTCGAGGACGTGCCGCGCCTGCGTGGCCTCGGCCTCGTCGAGGCCACGCTCAAGGGCCGTGTTCGCAAGCTCTCCGGTCACTGCGCGCAGCTCGCGCAGCTCCGTCAGACGCGCGTCGATGTCCCCCTGCCCGGTCCAGGCGAGCAGTTCGGTCAGCGCGCACTCGAGCGCGACGCGCAGCTGAAAGGCCGCCTCGCGCCAGTGCCCGCAGTTCGCATCCTCGATCGCGCGCACGAGCAGCACCTCGCAGGCGAGCACCACGTCGCGCCCGCCGAGGACGGCCACGAGCCGCTGCGTCGGCTCCAGGGCGGCGCGTCGCTGCGCCGCGGCGACGGGGGGCACGGTGACGGCATGGTTCCAGCGCCCGTCTGCGACCAGTTCGCCGGTCCCGAAGCCCACGCGTGCGACGGTCAGCCGCTCACGCGTAAGCGGGACGAGCGCCGGGTCGGCCGCGGCGACGCGATGGGCCCGGATCACATCGTTGAGCACCTCCAGCGCGCGCGCGAGGTCGGCCAGTAGGTCGCGTTCGCGCACGAGCGCTGCCGGGTCTCCGCTGACGGAGCGCGCGTCGATGAGGGTGACCCGCGTCACCGCGACCGGGGCGGGGTCGGGCATCGGCGCGGCGCGGCGGGGGCGCCGTCGCAGCCGGCCTGCGCGCGGCGGCGCTACCACCGTCGCCACCACCATGATCCAGCGCGGCTCGCCGGCGTGGCCGCGGATTACGTAGCGGCCGTCGGCGGGGCCAAGCGCCCATGGCGCCTCGATCTGGACGAAGCGGAAGAGGGGCGATCCGGACAGGGTACGAGGACCGTACCAGCGCTGACGGCACGTGTACGCAGCGATGCAAAGCCTCAATGTCAACGTAACATTGATGGTTTGATCCGCGTCGCTGTGCGCTAGCGTCAGTCCCGAAACGCAGCCATACGATCAGGGGAATCCGGCCATGACCGATGAGGAAGACCACACCGACGGTCTGCGAGACCGTCTGACCCGCACGGGGGAGGACGTCCTCGGCCGGTTTGCGCAGGAGCTGCTCGACAGCCCGATCGTCACCGGCGCGATCGCGCGTGCCTTTGAAGCCCGCGAGCGCGCTGCCCAGGCCCAGGAGGTCGCGCTCGGGGCGCTGAACCTCCCGTCGGCTGCCGACCTCGAGCGGCTCACCCGCCGCCTGCGCTCGGTCAGCCAGCGCCTTGAGGGGATCGAAGAGGGATTCGATCGCCTCGAAGAACGGCTCCAGCGCAGCACCGGTACCGGTGTCGGCGAGCAGCTTTCGGCGCTCTCGCAGCAGATCGCCGCGCTCGAGCAGAGCGTCGCCGCGCTCGCCACACGGCGGCGCGCGGCGCCCAAGACGAAGCCTGCTGCCGCCGATCCGCCGTCCTCGGACTCCTGAGTCAGCAGGCGAGCGCCGCGTAGCCCGCGTCGCCGAGCCGCCGGGAGCCCTCCTCGAGCGCCTCGGCGTCGAGCGGCTCGCCGGACGCGCCTTCGCGCACGAGCAGCACCGCGGCGGCCCGCACTCCGTGGCTGCGCGCCGCCGCCAGGAACGGCGCGGTCGCCAGATCGCAGGCCACGGCCTCTCCGGCCGCAGCGGGCGGCCCGGACAGCAGATCGGTGCTGACGACGACGCCGTCGGCACCGGCGGCCGTGCGCAGCGCCGCGAGCAGGAGCGGATCGCTCGCGAGCGGTTCACCGGCGCCGAGCGCGGCGCTGGTCCCGTCGGCGGGCAGCGCATGGGTG
>WLNG01000119.1 GCA_009699915.1 Actinomycetota bacterium | reverse complement strand
CGCGGCGATGAAGACGAAGATCATCGAATGGTCGAGCCGTCGCATCCAGGCGCGCGTGCGCGGACGCCAGGTGACTCGGTGGTAGAGGGCGCTGACGCCGAAGAGCCCGCAGATCCCGGCGGCGTAGATCAGCGCCGCGGTCAACGCGCGGCCGTCGCCCGCCCGCCAGATCAGCAGAGCGCCGAGGATGAGCGCAGCAAAGAAGGCGTACTCATGGATCACGCCGCGCAGCCGGGGCTTGACGCGCGCCATCGTGGCCTCGAGGCCGCGTGTGGCAGCCGCCTGGCTGCGGCGCACCACGCCTGTTCCCTCACCCGGGTCCGTCTGCCGTGCCATGCCCGCCGACTGTAGCCCGGACGCGTCGAGATCGTGACGCCTCTCAACTGGGTATTGGCGCAAGCGTGTCCGAAATGCGTCATATCTTCGTCTCCGCATGGTGATTCGCCGCGTTGGTCCGCTCGCCGTCGGTCTCACGCTCCTCGCGATCAGCGTGTGGGGCGGCGGAACCGCCGCAGCGGCGACCTGTTCCCAATATCCCAACCAGGCGGCCGCTCAGCGCGCAGCGGATACCACCGACGCCGACCGCGACGGGATCTACTGCGAGAGCCTGCCCTGCCCGTGCTCAAAGGGGGTCTCCGGAGGGGGTCCGTCGACGCCGAGCTCGCCGGGCCAGCCCCGGGCGCTCGGCCTCGGGGCGACGATCCGGCTCGCACCCTGGCGCCGGAGGTACAACTGCCGCGTGCGCGGCACGCTGCCGGATGGTGACTGCACGCCCGGAACGCGTTTCGCGCTCGCAACCAAACGCCGGGTCTGCACTTCCGGCTATGCGCGACAGGTGCGCAACGTCCCTGCGGCCGTCAAGCGGCGCGTCTACGCGATGTACGGGATGCGCGCCGGTTTCAACGGCGTCAACGGCCAACTCGACCATCTCGTCAGCCTTGAACTGGGCGGGACGAACTCGATGGCCAACCTCTGGCCGCAGGCGGCCTCGCGGTACTTCGGCGCCAAACAGAAGGATCGGCTCGAGAATCGCCTCCACGACGAGGTTTGCTCCGGGACGATCAGCCTGCGCCAGGCGCAGCGCGAGGAGGCGCGCGACTGGGTCGCCGCCTACCGCAAGCGCTTCCTCTGATTGAGGCATCCACGCATCAGCGCGCCGGCGATCCCGAGGAGCCAGGCGAGTGCTGGGGCGATTCCGGGAACCTGACCGGGGAATCAGCCGATCGCAAGAATCCAGGTGGCCAGGCTGACGATGTCACCCAGGCGGGTTGCACCCCGAGCGGGATCCCGGCGACCGTTCCAATACCGAGGCTGCGTCCCTGCATGGTCGCCGCCGGACATACCCGCCTGCGGGCGAAAGAACCCGAGCCCCTCAAGCCGGAGAGGGGACTCGAACCCCTGACCTACCGCTTACAAGGCGGTTGCTCTACCAGCTGAGCTACTCCGGCATGCCTGCCGGAACGCTAGCGCTGCCGCGCGGTCAGCGGTCGTCGGGTGCGACGGCCGGCGTGCTGCGCCCCCCGCCTTGCGCCTTGCGGCGGCTCGCCTCGCGCAGCTCGGCGAGCTCGCGACGACTTGCGCGGCGGACCTTCAGGCGGCCGTCGCGGATCTGGGCCTCGATCTCGGCGAGCTTCTCGTCGCGACGATCGTTGGCCCTCTGCTGGCTCGGGGTGACGGTGGTCTGGCTCATCGAACTCTCCTGTGACGGACGCGGTCCATCCGCTGGAACACCCACGGCCCGTGATGGTTGCGGTCTGCGATTTCAGATCAGCTCGATGCCCGAGGCCTGCGACATATCGCCGTGCCCGTTCATCGAGATGTCGACCGTGATCGGCGCCTCGTCTTGCTGCGTCGTGTTCGTTGCCTCTGCGCCGGGCCCGTTCAGCGCGAACTCCAGTTCGCCGAGGATCATGCCGAAGAGCAGGTGCCGCCAGGTCGCCTGGGCGAAGGCGCGATGGTCGCCCCAGAGCTGGGGGAAGTCCTCGCCCGTCGGGTGCAGCCGGCCGACCACCGCCGTGCTCGGCCAGGTGAGCAGGTGCTCGGCCAGCCCGGCCGCGGGGCCCTTGAGGTGAGCGGGAAGGGGCACGCGCGGAGCGACGTTGGCGTAGAGCGCCCCGAAGAGCGCGCCGTTGGCGAGGTGCATGGCGATGCCGGCGACCGGCCAGGCGCGGCTGCGCGTCACGGCCTTCCCGAGCAGCTCGGTGTCGTCATAGGGGACGCGGAAGATGCGCATGTCGAGCGGCTGCTGCGCGGCCCAGACTCCAGCCGCCGCGGCTCCTGCGAGGGCGCCGCCGAGGGTCCGTCGAAGCGAGAAGGCCATGAAGCGATGCTACCGCTGCCGGTGTAACCGCCGCCCCGATCCGCAGTATCCAGAGCATGGACAAGGAGAAGCTGCTGCGCCGTGCGGGCGAGCGTGGCGTAAACCCGTTCGTCCACACCATCGTTCGTGGTCTGCTGATCCCCTTCTTCCGGGTCTATTTCCGGCTGAACGCGACCGGCCGCGAGGCCCTTCCGAAGAGCGGCGGCGTGATCTTCGCGCCGAACCATCGTTCGTTCCTCGACCCATTCGTGATCGCCGCGGCCCAGCGCCGTCCGGTCTACTTCATCGCGAAGAAAGAGCTCTTCCTCAAGAACCGGCTGCAGTCGTGGCTGCTGAACTCGGTCGGCGCTTTCCCAATCGATCGTGGCAGTGGCGATGCGGCATCGATCGACACCGCGCGCGCGATTCTCGAACGCGGCGACTGCGTGATGGTCTTCCCCGAGGGCACACGGGTGCGCCCGGGCCCGCTCGGCCATCCGCGCCGCGGCTTCGGCCGCCTGGCGCTCGAATGCGGCGTGCCGGTCGTCCCCGTCACCGTCTTCGGAACCGACGACATCCGGCGCGGCTGGCGGGTGCGTCCGCACCGCGTCCGGGTCGCCTTCGGCGAGCCGATCGGCTTCCCGCGCACCGACCAGCCGTCGCCCGCGCTCGCCAAGTCGGTCAGCGACCGGGTCTGGCCGCGCGTGGAACAGCAGTGGGAGTCCTTCGGCGGAATCGGGCCGGTGCGCCGCGCAGCGATCATCGGTGCAGGATCATGGGGTACAAGCCTGGCAGTGGTGCTCAGCCGCTCCGGGGTTGCCGTCGAGCTCGGCTGCCGCAGCGCTGAGCAGGCGCAGGAGGTCGCCGAGCGGCGGGAGAACCGTCGCTATCTGCCGGGTGTCGAGCTTCCGCAGGCGATCGCGGTGATGCGCGCCGTCGATCTTGATCCTCGGCACGCCGATGTTGTCTGCCTTGCCGTTCCTGCAGGGGCGCTCCCCGTCGTGATGGCCGAACTCGGCGACCGCCTCGGCGATCGCCCGAGCCTGCTCGTGATGTCGAAGGGGCTTGTCGCGCCCGGCGGTGAGCTGCCCAGCGCCTTCTGCGCCGCCCGGGCCGGTGGCCTGCCGGTGGCCTGCCTCGGCGGCCCGGCGCATGCCGCCGACGCGCTCGAGCACGGCGCGTCGATCGTCCTCGCCGGCGTAGACGCCAACATCCTCGCTCAGCTGCGCCGCGTCTTCGTCGACGCCGGCTTCGATGTGGAGACCTCCCGCGACATCACGGGTGTCGATCTCGCGGGGGTGGCCAAGAATGCGGCGGTGCTGGCCGCCGCGACTGCTGCGATCTCGGGCCCGAATGCCTCCGGAGCAGCCGCCGGCAAGGTCTTCGCCGAGGTCGCTGCCTACGCGACGGCACTCGGTGCCGACCCACGCAGCTGGTCGGGTCTGGCGGGAGCGGGCGATCTGGTCGCCTCGGTCGTCGCCGCGGGCGGGCGTAACCGCCGCGCCGGGGAGATGCTCGCACGTGGTGTCCCCGCGAGTGACGTCCAGCCGGCGCTCGGGCAGGTCGCCGAGGCGCTCGACACGCTCCCGCTGCTGGCCGACGCGATGCGCCGCGAGCGCATCGCCGCCCCGGCCGTCAGCGAGCTGGCGCGCGTGGTCGCCGGCGAGGGCTCCGCCGCAGCGTTCGCCGAGCACGTCACGAGACCGCGCCGGATCGTCGGGGCGCGGGTGGTCTAGGGCAGGGGTAGGCTGCCATGCGTGGACAAGACCGAGCTCGACCGGCGCTTCACGGAGCTCTATCGCGACCATCTGCGCGACGTCTACTCCTACGCCTACTACCGGATCGGCAACCATCACGATGCCGAGGACCTCACCGAGCAGACATTTCTCCAGGCCTACCGGCACTTCGCGCGGGCGTTGGCCGAGTCCGGCGGCAGGCCCTTGCGCCCCTGGCTCATCCGGATCGCTCACAACCTTGCGGCGAACCTCTACCGCGATCGCTCACGTCGGCCGCAGACCCCGCTCGACTCGGTCGCCGAGCCGGAGTCGGTTCACACGACGGAGAGTCTGGTCGCCGGTCGCGAGGAGCTGCGCGACGTCCTGGAGGGCGTGCAGCAACTGCCCGACGACCGGCGCGAGGCGCTGATCATGCGCTTCGCGCTCGGGATGAGCAACACCGAGATTGCACGTGCTCTTGGTCGCACCGACGGCGCGACCAAGGTGCTCATCCACCGGGCGCTGCGGCAGCTGGAGGAGATCGTGCGGGTACCGCAGAAGGAGCAGTCGTGACCAAGGACGCGCTGCGATGAGCATCGCCTACGACGGTGACTTCGAGGGGCTGCTGTGGCGTGCGTTCGCCCCGGTCGACCCGCCGGAGCGCCTCACCCTGCAGTTCGAGGAGACGCTCGAGGCGCTGACGGCCGCCGCAGCCGACGATCTTGAGGCTTGGGAGCTCACCTCGTTGCACGACCCGCGAACGTGGATCGCGCCCGCTGCCGCACTCGCGATCGGGACGACCGCCGCGGCGGGGCTCGCCCTGATGCAGCTGCGCCGCAGCCGCGGGCGTCGCGCCTCCGGCGACGCCGATCCGGTGCGCTTCGCGGCCGATGCCGCCCGCACGATCGCCGATGAGATCGCTCGGCGCACCCGCGGATGACCGGATGAGCGAGGCGCATTCCTGCTATCGGCACCCGGGCCGAGAGACGCGCGTGCAGTGCTCGAATTGCGGGCGCTCCATCTGCCCCGACTGCATGGAGCCCACCCCGGTCGGCATGCGCTGCCCGGAATGTGGTGCGCAGCGCACCAAGGTCCGCACCGCCGCCACGATCAACGCGGCCGCAACGCCGGTAGTGACCCTCGCCGTCATCGCCGCGTGTGTCGTCGCCTACCTGGCTGAGGGCGGCTTCGGCTTCACCGGCGCCGGCGGGACGCTCGTGCGCAATTACGCGCTCTGGG
>WLNG01000118.1 GCA_009699915.1 Actinomycetota bacterium | reverse complement strand
GCTCGGCGGCTGCGCCCTGCTGGCAGGCGTCGCGACATGGAAGAGCACGGTGCTCGAGGCGCACGCCATCGAGCGGCTCACCCTTTCCACCCAAGCCGTGGCCGACGCGAACTCGCTGGAGCAGAGCTCCGGACGGCGTGTCGCCGACGAGCGCCAGCTCTTCCTTCAGTGGCGCGCAGCGCTCGATGCGAGAGATCGAGCGACTGCCGCGACGGCGCTGGCGATGCTGGACGGCAACAGCCGTCGCGCGATCGTCTGGTGGAGTTCCCAGCCGGCGGCGACCCGTCCGCTGAGCCCGTTCATCTCAGCGAACCCGCAGTGGGTCGCTCCGCGAGTCGTGATCGATGCCAAAGAGGCGCTGAGCGAGGCGCGCGGCCAGCTTCATGAAGCCGAGAGCCAGTTCGGGCGGTCCCACAACCTGGGCTTCATCGCGGCGTTTCTCACCGTAGGCCTCTTGATCGGAGGCCTCGCGTCAACCTTCGAGACGCGGGCGCGGCTCGGGCTGCTCAGCATGACGGCTGTACTGCTCATGTTCTGCATGGCTGGGACGGCGGTGTTCTGGTGGTGAGGTGCTGCATCTCACGGGCGCTCGGTCTTGTCGTTGTGGCTGTGCTCTGCGCAGGGCTTGCCGCCTGCGGCTCCGCCGGTCAGGCGCAGGAGGTCGCAGCAGCTGCTGGAGCCGCGGAGGCGGATCACGCTGGGAACGCTGAAACCGCAGGCGCACCGGCTTCCGGGGAGGCGGGGACCTCGTGCACGGGCGTCATCGGGGTCATCGCGCCCTTCGGCGGAACGACGGCGCGCGACTCGATCCAGATGAACTGGGCACGCGTTTCGCTCGACCACTTCAACTCCGTGCATGGCACGTCGTTCACCATCGATCCCGCGAATGTGGATACGGACATCGCGGCCGGACGTCGCGAGGCGCGCAGGCTCGGAGAGGATGAGGACGTCGTGGGAATCGTCGGTCCGGCGTCCTCACGCGTTGTCGAGGCGGTCGGATCGATCCTTGACGACGCGGCGCTCTCCTATGTCTCGCCCTCGGCGACACGTGTCTCGCTGACGGATGGGCACCTCAAGGGCTTCTATCGCGTCGTTCCGAATGACGACAAGCAGGCGCCGGCGATCTCCGCCTTCATCTCCGAGCGCCTGAGGCCTCGCAAGGTGCTCGTGGCCGATCAGGACGATCCGTATTCCGCGCCGCTCGCCGCGGGGATCATCAAGGACCTGCGCAAGCGTGGAGTCCCGATCCAGTACGTGCGGCTGCCCGCCGGCCAGCAGAGCGTGAAGGACATCGCGGGCCAGGTCGATCCGGAGGTTGAAGTCGTCGTGTTGCCCCTGATCGACGTTGCGCTCGCAAACCGCTTCATCGCAGCGGTGCAGGCGACCGGGATGCGTCCCGCAGTGGTTGGTGCCGACAGTCTCTTCGTTCCGGCATTCGACCAGGCCGGCGCATACGTTTCGTCCTTCGGTCCTGACGCGACGACGTCGGCGGCCGGTCGCGAGGCGGTGCGGCTGTACCAGGCGATCTTCGGCGAGTTCGAGGCATTCGGGGGGCCGGCCTACGCGGCGATGGAGGTCGTCGCGACGGCTGCGCTCGAGACCTGCAAGGGCGGGCGAGCAAACCGCGAGGGCGTCTCTGAGGGGCTGCCGAAGGTCGTACTCGAGGAGTCGCCGCTCGGCACTCCGATCTCGTTCGACGCGCAGCACGAGGTCCGCGAAGGGAGCTACCGGATCTTCCGCGTCACCTCCGGCGGATATCAGCAGGTCGGCTAAAGCCCGCCGGTCACCCGGTGAAGCTGGGAGCGGGCGGCAGTCGCCGTATGCGCACGCTCGTCGTGTCGCGCACACTCGTCGCGTTGTAGGCGGTCGAGGTCGCCGTCGCCGTCGCAGTGCCGGTCGTGCGCGCGAGCGCGAGGTAGGAGACTGTGCGGCTGCTCCCGGCGCCGATGCGACCGAGCGTCCAGCAGACGCGGCTGCCGATCCTGCGTCCCGTCGAGGACCGGTAGGCCAGACGCGCAGGGATCGTCACGCAGGCTCGAACGCCGTTCGCCATGTCCTTTGAGAGGTTGCGCATCGCCGCGACTAACCGCACGGTGCCGCGGGGGTGGGTCGTCGTTGGGTTGGAACGGGCGGTGATTCGCATCCGGGCCCGGGTCTGCGGCGTAACGCTGACCTTCACCGAGGCATGGGCTTCATCGTTCCCGGGCTGCGGGTCGAGCTGCGCCCCGGGGGTGAGCTTGACCCGGTTCACGAGCGTTGAGCCGGCGCGGTCGGCGGCGGCCGTCGCCACAACGATGATCTCCAGGCTCGATCCCGCGACGATCTCACCCGCCGGGCAGCTGATCGCGCGGCCTGAGATCACGCACGGGGTCTCGGCGCTGGAGGTCGCACTGACGGCTGAGAGCCCCGCGGGAAGCGTGTCGGTGACGCTCGCGCCGTCAGACGTTGACGGCCCGTCATTGGCGACCGCGATCGTGAAGGACACGGTGCCGCCGGGAGCGACGCTGGCGGCGTCGACCGACTTCGTGACCGAGAGGTCAGCGACCGGCCCTGCCACCAGCGGGGCGACGTCGGTGTTGTTCGCCTCGACGGGGTCGGGGACGTCCGGCGAGACGATCGTGGCCTCCGGGACGCGGGTTGCGTTCGTCAGGCTGGTGTCGGCTCGGACGACAATTTCGTGCGTAACCGTGTCACCCTCGGCGAGCGCGCCCGTCGCGCAGGTCACCGTCGAGCCGACGAGGACGCACTCAGGGGGCAGCGAGACGACCGTCAGGCCGGAGGGAATCGTGATCGTCGTCGAGGTGTCGGTGGCCGTGGTCGGACCGTTGTTTCCTGCGGTGAAGGTGAGCGTGGCCGTGCCGCCAGACAGGATGGTCCCCGGGCCGCTGGCGTTCACGTGAACGTCGGCTAGCGGCAGGACGATCAGCAGCGCCGTCGCAATGTCGTTGGCAGGGTTGACGTCGGCGGTGAGCGACGACACGCTCGCCCTGTTGATCGCTGCGCGCTCGGGAGCCGGCACGCTGCCCAGAACGTTGGCGGTGATCGACACGGTGCGCTGGGCGGCTGTCGCCGTGTCGCCGGGCCAGATGCAGGAGATCGTCGCTCCGGTGCGCGTGCAGCTGCCGCCCGCTCCCGGATCGATGACCGCGGAGTCGGGATCGATGGCGGCGGGCAGGCTGTCGACGATCTGGACGTCAGTGGCGGCCGCTTCACCCTCATTTGTCGCCGTCACCTCGTAGGTGACCAAGTCGCCCAGGTTCAGACTGGTTGGGGTCACGGTCTTGCTCACCGAGAGGTCGGTTGCCGGGCGTACGTCCACGTCGGCCGTCGCGGTGGCCGGCGTCGTCGTTGTTGAAGATGTCGCCGACGCGGAGTTGGTGACCGTCGTCCCGGCAAGTGTCTCCGTCGGCCGAGTCGTCACGGTGATCTGCGCCGAGTCACCGACTTCGAGCCCTCCGATGTCGCAGGTGATCTCGGTCGTGTCACCGGCTCCGGGCGCATCGGTGCAGGCGCCCTGGCTCGCAGTCGCGGAGACAAGCGTGAGGCCAGCTGGGAGGGTGTCGGTGACAGTGGCGCCCGTCGCCGTCGCCGGACCTGGGTTGCGCACCTCGAGGCGGAACGCGGTCTCCTCGAGGACATCCACCGTGCCCGCCAGGGCGATCTTGCTTAGGAGAAGCTCAGCAGTCAGACTGACCCCGGGCGCCACGCTCGAGCTGTCATTGAGCAGCGCGGGGCTGCCCGTGCCGGTCGGCTGGCCGCCGCCGGAGACGGTCGCCGAGTTCTCAACGTCCGACCCGGGCGGGTACGACGCCACCACTTCAAGAGGTGGGTACGACTCGCCAGGGGCGAGGGCGTCGGGCGAAGTCGTGCGCGTGCAGGGCGGGACGCCACCCGGGCAGCTCCAGCCGTCGCCGGAGATCGAGACGAGGGTCCCCGCCGCCCCGAGGAGGTCGTCGACGCTCACCGGATCGGTGGTCGGGATCGTTCCCTCATTCGTGACGGTGAGGTCGAAGGTGTACTGGTTGCTGCTGCTGGTCTTGAAGGTCTTTACGATCCCGGGGTCGGGGTAGTTCACGGTGATCTCCGCGGACGCCACCGTGGAGATCGGAAGGCCGAGGTCCGGAGCGACGAAGCTCAGGGTCGCGGTGTTGTCGATGACCATCCCGAGCGGGCGGTCCGGCAGGATGTCTGCATCGAAGGTCACGGTGGTCGATGCGCCCGGCGCGAGCGTTCCACCGGCTGTCGCGGAGGCTCCTGCGCCAAGCCGCGCGGTGATCGTCGAGCCGCTGGTGCTCGCATCGCCCACGCCGTCCGAGACGGTCGGCCCAGCCGACAAGGTCATCTGTGGCGGGATGGGGTCGGTGAATATGACGTTCGTCGCCGAGGAGTCACCGTTGTTGGTGGCGGTGATCGTGTAACGAATAGTCGCCCCCGGCTTCGGATCGCCGCCTCCGACGACCTCTGCGCTCTTCACGAAGTTGACATTCGGCGAGAAGAGCTCCGTGGAGAAGGTGACCGCCTGCGTTGCGTAGGTGTCTCCGCTCGTCTTCGCGCGCAGGATCGCGCTTGTCGCGTTGTTCGCGAGGAAGCCGTCAGCGGTGAAGAGGCTCGAGTCGTAGCCGAGCTGGTTGTTCCAGTTCGGCGTCTTCGTCGTCACGAGCGCCCCGCGATCGGCGATCGTTGAATTCTCAGTGTTGTCGGGCTGGTGTACCGCATCGGTGAGGCGCCGGTCATTGAGCGTCAGGTAGTCGCCGCTGAGCCCGGCGTCGCCCTCCGCGGCGACCACCCCGACCGTCGTTCGGACCGGGCCGCTCGCGGGGGTCTTGAACCCGGAGAGGGCGATGTCCGCGGACGTCGTGCCGCTGACGATCCGCAGGCCGTCGAAGACCGAGAGGTTGCGCAACGGCTCGCCCGCATCGGCATAGGCCACGACGAGCGACCAGCCCGCGAACGAGTTGCCGCCGGTGCCCGTCTGGACATCGGCGACCGTGTAAGCGCCCGAGCCGGCGGCGATGACTTGCGCGGTCACGTCGCGGAAGGCCGTGTACCCCGAGCTGTTCGCAATCGGACCGGTGTCGACCTGCGAGGCGGTGAGGGAGGAGTACGTTGCTGAACCAGGGACCTTGAACTTCACTTGGTCAAGTGCGGCGGCATTTGGCGGGTTGTTCGGGACTCCGGTGTATCCGTTGGTCCCCTTGACCACATCGCCCTTCTTCTGCAGTCCGGTCCAGTAGAGGCCGGCGAAGAGGATGTGGCCGCCGGCCGGGATCAACAACTGAGCGCTGGAG
>WLNG01000117.1 GCA_009699915.1 Actinomycetota bacterium | reverse complement strand
TCGCCATGGACTACACGGTCTTCCTGCTGGCCTCGGCCAAGGAGCACTACGAGCGCTCGGGGGACCCGCACGAGGCGATGGTCGGCGCGGTCGCCCACTCCGGGCGGGTGATCTTCGCCGCCGGGGCGGTGATGGTGGCGGTCTTCTTCTTCGCGATGATCTTCGCGATCTCGATGGACTACACGGTCTTCCTGCTCTCCTCGGCGAAGGAACACTGGGACCGCTCCCACAACGCCCGCGAGGCGATGGTCGGATCGGTGGCCCACAGCGGGCGCGTGATCTTCGCCGCCGCCGCCGTGATGGTCGCCGTCTTCTTCACCTTCGCGCTCTCCGGCCCGCTGCCGCCGAAGGAGATGGGCGTGATCCTCGGTGTCGCCGTCCTGCTCGACGCCTTCCTGGTGCGGCTCCTGCTGATGCCGGTCCTCCTGCGCCTGCTCGGCGCGCGGGCCTGGTGGCTGCCGGCACCGCTGCGCCGCATCCTGCCCGACGTGCGCTTCGGCCACGCCTGACCCGACGGAGGACCATCCCATGAGTTACACCGCCACCGCCTACGGCCCCGCCGGATCGCTGCGCCACGAGATCGGCGTGAACGGTCGTCACACGATCGTCACCGATGAGCCGGAGAGCCTCGGTGGGACCGACACCGGACCTGCGCCGCACGAGCTGCTCCCGGCGGCGCTGGCCTCCTGCATCTCGACGATGGTCGCCCTCTACGCCCTCAAGCGCGACTGGGCGATGGGCGAGGTGCGCGTCGATGTGCACTACGACCACGACGTCGAGCCGCGGGCCTTCACCGTCGAGATCCAGCTACCGCCCGGGCTCAGCGACGATCAGATCGCACGCCTGACGAAGGTCGCGAATACCTGCCCCGTGCGCCGCGCGCTCGAGGCAGGGTTCACGTTCGACGAGCGGATCGTCGAAGCCGCTGCCTGAGCGTCAGTCGCGTCGCGGGCCGCGCCCGGCCAGCAGCTCTTCAGCGACGCGGTCGGTCGCATCGTCGGTCCCGCCGACGAGCCGCCGGCTGAGCTGCGCACGGCGGAAGGTCAGCGGGGCGTCGTGCTCCCACGTCGCGCCGATCCCACCGTGAACCGCTATCTGCTCGCGGGCGGCGTAGTCGAGCGCCGCCCCGCCTACCGAACGCGCAGCGCTTGCCGCGTAGGCGAACTCCTCGGGGACGTCGCTGAAGGCGAAACCGACGTAGATGAGCAGCGAGCGCGTGTTCTCCTGACGGCGCAGAATCTCCACGATCCCGTGCTTTACCGCCTGGTAGGAGCCGATCGCGCGCCCGAAGGTGAACCGCTCCTTCGCGTAGGCGAGCGATACCTGCAGGGCCGTCTCGACCGCGCCCAGCGACTCGGCGGCGATCAGCGCGTGCGTGAGGTACCACGCGGCGGCGATGTCGTCTGCTCCCAGGTTCAGGCGCACGCCGGTAGCCCCGTTCAAGGTGACATGCGCCAGGCGCCGGGTCGCGTCGTAGCGCCATGTCGGCTCCACGACGACGCCGGCGGCGCCGGCCTCGAGGACCCCGGCGACCGGCTCACCGCTCGCGGTCACGCCGATCGCCACAAGCAGGTCCGCCTCGCCGGCGTCCGGGACCCAGCAGACCGTGCCGGAGAAGGTCACCGAGTCACCGTCAACGACGGCGGCCGGGGCGCCCGCGCGTGCCCGTCCCTCACGGGGATCGACGGTCCACGCGGTCTCAAGGCTGCTCGGCGGCCGCGCGGGCAGCCACGCTGCCCGCAGCTCGCCGGCGGCGACCTGCGCCGTCGTTGCGGCACCGGCACGGTCGAGCAGCAGCGAGGCGGGAAGCGGCCCGAGCAGCGGCGCACCGGCGAGCACCTTCCCGGCCTCGATCGCCACGAGGATCGCCTCGTAGGCGCCGAGGCCCGCGCCGCCGCGCTCCTCTGAGACGAGCAGCCCGGTCCATCCGGCCTCGATCGCGGTCGGCCAGAGATCGAGGATCGCCGCGGGGTCCTCCAGACCCTCGCGGGCCGCCTCGACCGTCGCCAGGCGCGAGAGCGCGCCCTGTGCTGCATCGCGCAGGAACTCCTGCTCGTCGGAGAGATTGAGATTCATGACGCCGAGGCCTCCTTCTCGAGCGCGCGCAGTTCGCTGAACGCGACGCCCTTGTCCAGGCGCGGCTCGGCCGGCAGGCCGAGGACACGCTCCCCGATCGTGTTGCGCAGGATCTCCTCGGTCCCGCCGGCCGACTTCAGGCCGGGGAGGAACGAGATCATGTAGGACCACTCGTTCGACTCGTCGAGCGCTTCCGGGCCGAGGACATCGGCGATCAGGTCGCCCGCACGAACCGCGTTGTTGACGGTCGTGACCTTCGCCAGCCCGAACTCCGGGCCCGGGATCTGGCCGCCCTGGAGGTCGCTGATCAAGCGGTAGCCCGTCCAGCGGATCGACTCGAGCTCCGCCGCGATCTCCCCGAGCTCGCGCCGCACATGCGGATCGGCGCAGGCGGCCGGATCCTGCGCGATCGCGCGTGCGAAGCGGGCCCCGTCGTAGCCGAAGGCTTCGCTGCCGAGGCCGATCGTCAGGCGCTCGAACATCAGCGTGGTGAGGCCGACGCCCCATCCGTTGTCGACGCCGCCGACGACGCTGTCGGCGGCAATCACGACATCGTCGAAGAAGACCTCGTTGAACTCCGCCTCGCCGGAGATCTGACGCAGCCCGCGGACCGTGATCCCCGCTGCGTCCATGGGGACCAGGAACATCGTCATGCCCTTGTGCTTCGGCACGGCCGTATTCGTGCGCGCGAGCAGGAGGCCGAACGCGGAGAACTGCGCGTTCGTCGTCCAGACCTTCTGCCCGTTGAGCTTCCAGGAGCCATCCTCCTGCTGCTCGGCGCGGGTGGCGACCGCGGCGAGGTCCGAGCCAGCGCCCGGCTCGGAGAAGAGCTGGCACCAGACCTCATCGGCATGGAGCATCGGCCCGAGGTGGCGCAGCTTCTGCTCCTCGGTCCCGTGCGCGATGATCGTCGGGCCGAGCATTCCGACGCCGATCACGTCGAGGATTCCGGGCACGCGCGCGCGCCGCATCTCCTGGCTGATGATCACGGTCTCGAGTGGCCCGACGCCCCGCCCGCCGTACTCCTTCGGCCACACAGCCCCCGCCAGCCCTCCCTCGGCGAGCTTGCGCTGCCAGGCACGGCGCGCGGCGAGGATCTCGTCCGGGTCGGTGAGTGCGCCCTCACCCTGCAGGATCGGGGCCTCGGAACGGTGCTCCTCCAGCCATGCGCGAATCTGCGTGCGGTACTGCGCCTGCTCTGGGGTGTCGTTGAGGTCCACCCGGTGCTCCTTTGCGTGACCGGCCCGCCGAGCGGCGGGTTCCAGCGACTATACGTGCGACCTGCGCCGATGGACGACGAGCGTCACTCGTCGCCGCCGGGCCCCTCCCGGATGACGCCGATCAGCGCGATCGCGATCAGTGCGACGATCGCCAGCGAGAGCACAGAGAGGATCGTGAAGCCGCGGTCGATCGCCGCGAACAGCGTCAACACGAGGAAGGCTCCGACGAAGAGGGTCGCGCAGGTCAGAACGACGCGGCGCACGGTCAGCCCCCGAACGCGCCGAGCAGGCTCAGCCCCACCACCAGCGCCGCCCAGATCAGCGCCCAGATCAGCGCCGGGATCTCGACGATTCCGGTGAGCCACGGGACGAGCACGACGCTCATCACCGTGCCCCCGCGCTGGCGCGTCAGATAGATGGTCAGGACCTCGGCTGCCGCGACGGTGGTTGCAGCCGCGGCGAGGGTCGCGACATCGGTTGCGCCGCAGGCCAGCGCGACGGCCGCGCCGCCGGCCGCCCCCGAGAGCATCGCCAGCGTGACCCAGCCGCGGCCGGCCAGTGCCTCCGCGCCGGAGCCGAAGATCCACAGCGCGACGGCGTTGACGAGCACCAGCCCGAAGGCGGCCGGTTCACCGGTCGCGAGCGCGACGATCGCGAAGGCTGCGGCGAGCGGAGCTGCCGCCTTCGCTGCGATGGACGGCCGCTCACGCGGGCGCGCGGTCGAGAACGGGATCACGCTGCGGCGAGCGGACCGACGCCCGGACGCGGCTGGGGCACGTGCTGGTCCGCGTGGTAGCTCGATCGCACGAGCGGCCCCGCGGCGATGTGGTCGAAGCCGAGCGCGTACGCGGCGTCTTCCAGGGCGCGGAACTCGTCCGGATGCCAGTAGCGCACGATCGGCAGGTGCTGTTCGGTCGGCCGCAGGTACTGCCCGACGGTCAGGACGCGCACTCCCGCCTCGCGCAGGTCTTCGAAGGCACCGACCATCTCCTCGTGCGTCTCGCCCAGCCCGACCATCAGGCCGGATTTCGTCACGACCTCGCCCTCGCCGTACGCGAGCGCGTTGCGCAGGACGCGCAGCGAGCGCCGCCACGTCGATCCGCGCCGCGCGAGCGGGTAGAGCCGCGGGACGACCTCGACGTTGTGGTTAAAGACGTCGGGCCGCTCGGCGATGACGCGCGCGAGCGGCATCTCCTCGCCGCGGAAGTCGGGGGTGAGGACCTCGATCTGGCAGTCCGACGCCTGCGTGCGGCACTGGCGGATCGTCGCCGCCCAGATCCCGGCGCCGTAGTCGGGCAGGTCGTCGCGGTCGACGCTCGTGATCACGGCGTGGCGCAGGCCCATGCGCGCGATCGAGCGCGCCACCCGGGCCGGCTCGAGCGGGTCGTTCCAGGTCGGCTTGCCGGTCCGCACGTGGCAGAACCCGCACCGGCGGGTGCAGGTGTCGCCGAGGATCATGAAGGTCGCCGTGCCGCGCTCCCAGCACTCGCCGACGTTCGGGCAGGCCGCTTCCTGGCAGACCGTATGGAGATTCTCGTCGCGGATCAGCGCAGAGAGTTCGCGGTAGCGCGCGCCGCCCGGCGCCGGGACCTTGAACCACGGCGGCTTACGCGCACGGATCGGCTGGACCTCCTGCCCGAGCACCTCGAGCACGTCCATTCCACCGGGGTTCGCGCGTGAGCGCGTCTTGTGCTGGCGTGGCGCCTGCTCGTCCACGGGGCCGACGATATCGCTCATGCGGGGAGAGCGGCCGCGGCCAGCGCACGCTCGAGCGCCTGGGCGGTCACCAGTCGCAGGCGCAGCCCGTGCTCGACCGCGTACGCGTGCGCCATGCGCCGGCGCATGCAGGCCATCCCGCCCTGCCTGCCACGCTCGGTCGCCAGGGAGGTCATGCGCACCTGCAGGCCGCAGGGGACGATCCACTCGAATGGCGTCAGATCGTTCTCGACGTTGATCGCGAAGCCATGCGCCGTCACGCCTTGGCGCACGTGCACGCCGATCGACGCGATCTTA